>NZ_MDGU01000014.1:0-167249 GCF_001705465.1 Lysinibacillus sp. AR18-8 | reverse complement strand
GCGTCAGATGTGTATAAGAGACAGATTTAAAGGAATTTGATAGTGTCGAGCATTTTAAAAAGGAACTTGAAAAGTATATAACGTATTACAACACGAGACGTTTAAAGGCAAAATTAAAACTGAGTCCGGTAGAATACCGAACTCAGTTTACCCAAGCTGCCTAAACGAAATAACCGTGTCTAACTTATAGGGGTCACTTCATTAGCTATTTTGATAGCAATGGGGCGTTTATTAATGAGCAGCTATTTTTGTTCTATAAAAGATACAACTACATAATACAAGAACAGCGATGACTGGAAACATAGCGTTCATATAATGAGTCAAGAGCCAACCGCCTATTATTGGGCCAACAAAGCCACCTAAATTTTTAAATTGTGCAGCACCTAAATAGGTTGCCTTTTGAGTATCTGGCGCAATTTCATCAATCATGACATTCATTGTAGGGAAGGCAAAGATTTCACCTATGGTAAAAATAATCATGGCAATGATATAGAGCGTATAATTATTGGAGAATCCAAACATACATAATCCAATAGCAAAGAACA
The DNA here is from genome assembly GCF_001705465.1 of Lysinibacillus sp. AR18-8. Taxonomy (NCBI): domain Bacteria; kingdom Bacillati; phylum Bacillota; class Bacilli; order Caryophanales; family Bacillaceae; genus Lysinibacillus; species Lysinibacillus sp. AR18-8. The sequence continues at coordinate 166,704 of NZ_MDGU01000014.1, read as the reverse complement.
GTACACCTACTAATAATGTTGCTGTAGATGAAAAGCGCTCTGATACTATACTAATAGGTAATTGTAGTAATAACACAACTGCTGCATTGAGAGAGATTAATAACGAATAAAGTTTCGCACCTTCATCAATTTTTAATTCGATAATTTGTGGTAGCGTTGAGTCAAATTGCGAGTAACCAATATTGATTAAAATGGCACCCAATATGAAGCTAAGCAGCACACGATTTGTCAAAAGAATCGTGAATGTACTGAGTATTTTTGTTTGTGTAACCGCTTTGGGCTGCTGCATTTGATAGCGATTTAACACAAAAAATAAAAAGACTGCGTAAATAATATACATCATCCCTGTCAGCATAAAAGGGATACTTGGACTGGAGAGCTGTGAGATATACACGCCAATAATTGGACCAATAACCGCTGCAATATTAATGGCTGTATAACGTAAGGAAAATAGTCTTTTTCTTTTATCGGCAGGTGTAAAATCAATCATCAATGCCTGTGTGGAAGGTTCAAAAAATGATCGACAAAGTCCATTCAAAGCATTGAATAGGATAAAAAGCCAAACAGCATGAACTGTTGCGAAGCCAAAGAACACAAGACTCCAAACGATAATTGTTAATAGAATAACGCTTTTTCTACCAAAGCGATCTGTTAAATAACCCCCGAAAAATCCACCTACTGTGGAAATGAGCGGCGCGATACCAATTGTCAATCCAATTTGTAAGGGAGAGGCTTGAATTTCATTATGTAAATAAATTGCTAAAAAAGGCATTGCCATAAAGCTTGCAATACGTGTAAAAATTGTTCCACCTAAAATAATCCAAACTAATGGATGAAACAACTTTGACAAAGTCATATAAAATCCTCCTCTCAACATTTAGAATGTTTCGAGTTTAACGGATTGTTAAGCAACTGTAAATAGTTAAAATAATCTTGAAAGAGCACAGAGCAGATAATGGCGCGCAGATTTATGTTGCTATGCTAAGATGTGAAGCTTAGATTGAAGGGTAAAGGAGCAATGTAAATAATCGTTTTATATAGATGAATGGAAGTAAGATAAAAATCATTGCTTTGCATAGATAGATGACTAAAAAAGTGATGTAAATAATTACTTTACACAGAAAGCAAGCTGGAGAAGTCAGTAAGCAAAGTGGGAAAAAAATCTAAAAATCTTCTAACGACAAAAAAGAATGACCCCGACGAAAGGTCATTCTTTTTCCATACACAATGCTTTACGTACAAAACGTAAAACTAAGACGTTAATTTTACTTTTTTCTTCGTCGTTGTCCATCTGCCTCGACTTGGACTCGTCACCAAATCGTTAAAGGCTAACACGTTCAAATCTCTTTGAACGGTGCGAGGAGTGATACTAAACTCTTCGACTAAATCCTGTGTAGACACGGTTCCTTTGTCTAAAATAAACATGTACACGTCTTTAATACGATTAAGCATTCGATCAGTAGTTGGTTTCATTAAATGAACCACTCCTTCATCTTAATTCTCTTGGCAAAGACTAGCGGACGACAATATGTGCGGAGTGCACTTAGGCTAATAAGTAGCTGCCTTAGACATCCCCTTTTCTAATTTTATAGTCAGAACAATTATTCTGATAACTTTATTATATAGAAAAACTACTTAATTTTCTAGTGAATGCAAGAGAAATTTACAATTAATATATAAAATTTATACTGTATTTTGTGGGAATACGTGAAAAACGTGCTATATATGGTAGTGACAGTAGAAGTTACTGAAAATAGTTGTCAGAAAGCTGATTGTCATATATGTTGTAAGGTGTAGAATAATGTTAATACTTTGAAGGAGGTACATGGTATGGATTGGTTACAAGCTGCAAAAGAAAGGCAAGACGAATTAATACAAGAGTTACAGGAGCTTGTGCAAATAAATAGTGTGCTCGATGAGGATACAATAACTACTGAAGTACCTTTTGGAGATGGTCCACTTCAAGCGCTTGAATGGTTACTAGCAAAAGGTCAAAGTGAAGGCCTGCTCACGAAAAATGTTAATAATTATGCTGGACATATTGAAATGGGAACTGGTGAAGATTTACTTGGTATTTTATGTCATGTTGATGTTGTCCCAATTGGAGAAGAAGCAGATTGGACTTACCCTCCTTTCAGCGGCACAGTAGCTGATGGTAAATTATTTGCACGTGGTGCGATTGACGATAAAGGGCCTACGATTGCGGCATGGATGGCCATGAAACTTGTGAAAGATGCAGGTATTCCGTTAGAAAAAAGAGTACGAATGATTATTGGTACAGACGAAGAAACAGGATTCCGCTGTGTCGACCACTATTTTAAACAGGAGGAAATGCCGACAATTGGTTTTGCACCAGATGCGGATTTCCCGCTCATCAATGCAGAAAAAGGCATTGCAGAGCTTGTGTTCTCTCAAAATAAAGTGGGTGATGCAACGAAAGAACAACTACTACTATTTAATGCAGGAAAGCGCCCAAATATGGTACCTGATTTTGCAAAAGCAATAATTCAGCACGTAACAGCATCATTCGAACAGAATTTTCAAACATTTTTAAGTAAAAATCAGCTAGAAGGCTCTTTATTAATGGAGGAGTCTCGCTATATAATAACTATCAAAGGTAAAGCAGCCCATGCAATGGAACCAGATAAAGGTATCAATGCAGCTGTTTATCTTGCAGCATTTTTACAACAAGAGTTGACGACAGAAGCAAGTAAACAATTTGTCGACTTTATTGCAGATGTTTTTTATCAGAATCATTATGGTAGTCAGCTCGATCTGCAGTTTGAGGATACAATGTCAGGACAAACAACATTAAATCCAGGGATCGTAAGCTATGATGTCCATAAAGGCGGCAGTTTAGTAATTAGTATGCGCTATTCAGTTTCCTATCCATTCGATGAAAAAATAACAGCAGCACAACGCTTAACGGTAGAAAAAGGGTTTTCTCTAGACATACAAGACGACTCCAAGCCACATTATGTCAGCGAAGATGATCCATTCATCCAGACATTAGCAGCTATCTATAGACGTCAAACGGGAGATACAGAAACACCTTTATTATCAACTGGTGGTGGGACGTATGCACGTGTGATGAAAAAAGGCGTGGCATTTGGCATGCTCTTCCCAGGGGAGCCAGATGTAGCGCATCGAGCGGATGAGTTTGTTGTCGTTGAAAACCTTGTAAAAGCAGCGGCAATTTATGCTGAAGCAATTGTTGAACTTGCAGGAAAAAAATAACTCAAAGACGAAAAGGATGAGCAAAACATGGCATATTCATTATGGAATGATCAAATTGTTGAAGAAGGATCCATTGCAGTATCACCAGAAGATAGAGGCTATCAATTTGGTGACGGTATTTATGAAGTAATCAAAGTTTATAACGGAAATATGTTTACAGCACAAGAGCATATTGATCGTTTCTATGCAAGCGCCGAAAAAATTCGTCTTGTTATTCCTTATACAAAAGACGTTTTACACAAATTATTACATGAGCTGATTGAAAAAAATAATCTTGATACAGGGCATGTTTATTTCCAAATTACACGTGGTGCCAATTCACGTAATCACGTTTTCCCAGATGCAAGTGTTCCAGCTGTATTAACGGGTAATGTGAAAGCTGGTGAACGTGCATATGAAAACTTTGAAAAAGGGGTTAAGGCTACGTTTGTAGAGGATATTCGTTGGTTGCGCTGTGATATCAAATCTTTAAACTTACTTGGTGCAGTATTAGCAAAACAAGAGGCAGCTGAAAAGGGCTGCTACGAAGCAATTTTACATCGCGGGGATATCGTAACAGAATGTTCATCAGCAAATGTTTATGGGATTAAAGACGGTAAGCTTTATACACACCCAGCAAATAACTTCATTTTAAACGGTATTACTCGTCAAGTCATTTTAAAATGTGCAGAGGAGATTAGTTTACCTGTAGTTGAAGAACCAATGACAAAAGCTGATTTATTAACAATGGATGAAATTATTGTATCTTCTGTATCTTCAGAAGTTACTCCTGTTATTGATGTGGATGGAAACCAAATCGGTACTGGTGTGCCAGGTGAATGGACGCGTAAATTGCAACAAGCTTTTGAGGCGAAATTACCACTTTCTTTGAATACAAAATAAAAGAACCGTTTAAGAGAACTATCGATAAGGGTAGTTCTCTTTTTTATGGATGTAATGTTTGGTATCGTCATGTAAAATAAAAAGGATAGTAATGAATAATTTTACAGATTGAAATTTGTAGAATAATTGTCGATGTATTGAATACAATGCCTCTTTTCTACCAAAGCAATCTAGATAAAAAGAGAACTATAGATATGGTGAGTAAGAATGGAGTGACCTTTACATGGCACAATTGGTGAAATTACAAGATTACATTTCACGCTATCAAATTGATTTAGCGAGATACCCAACACAATTTGTGCGCTTGAAGAAAAACCAATGGGAGCGCATTAAGCGACAGTGGGAATTGGGAGAAGATATTAGCGAGTGGCAACATGTCGACAATGAGGTGGAAGCGGAGGCTTACGAGGAAAAAGAACGTTTTACCTTCATAAAAAAATGGTTTGCTGGGCGGCAAAAGGAAACAACAGATGATGTTGAAGAAGTAGAAATATCAAATGAGCTTGTCAGCGATGAGGATATAATTCCTGAAGAAGAAACGACACTCACATTTGAACCTAAAATTGTGTATGCACCACAATCCATCCATGAGTTGAAACGAATGTTTATTGATCAGTTCTTTCATTTTCAAATGAAATGGGCTAGTTCAACATTACGGGAAAAATCATATGTAGATCCTCGCTTCATGCGTGACTCATTGCTCCGTATGCTATTGCAAACATTGCCAGATAATTATCTATTGTTTTATTATCCAATACTACAAATTAGAAAAGCACCTATAGAGCTAGATGTAGTGTTAATGTCGCCGACAGAGTGTATTTGTATTACGGTCTTAGAGGCTGAAAATCAAGCTGTATATGTAGGTGGCAGTGATCGCTTCTGGATTAAAAAAGTAGGGACGAAGGATTCTAAAGTTTTGAATCCAACGATTAACTTAGGGCGGATGGAATCGGTCCTGTCGCAATTATTTAAACAAGAGGATATTGATATGCCCATCCGTAAGGTTGTGCTATCTCGTAATGGGTATTTTGATTATCCTGGTTCACCATTTGGGGTACGCTTTGTTGATCGTCGAAATTACCATGAATGGATAGAGCATTTAAGAAAAGTTTCCTCTCCTATGAAGCATATGCAAATCCGAGCTGCACAGACAATTTTAAATACGGTCCAAACTACCTCCTTTAACCGAGATATATGGCAGCAAGCATCTCAGCCAAAAGAGGAATGATGTATGAACGTTCTATTTATTGTCAATGAGGCCGCTGGGAATGGAAAAGGAAAAAAAGTCTGGCTCCAACTTCAAGAGCAACTAACGATTTCCTATCAAGTGGCTTTTACTGAATATGCAGGACATGGACAGGAAATCGCTCAACAATGGGCACACCAGCAACAAGAGAAGAAATTGCTTGTCGTTGTTGGCGGTGATGGCACCATTCATGAAGTAGTTAGTGGTGTTATACATAATAAATACATCATAATTGGTGTAGTTCGTGCTGGCTCTGGTAATGACTTTGCACGTTATTTTCATACCTTTTCCAATGCCCAGCAAATCGAGGATTATGTAAAGACTACCTTGGCTAATGTAAGAATGGATGCAGGGATCGTTCAAATTGGTAATCAACGAAAAGAAATATTTGTTAATAATGCTGGCATAGGCTTCGATGCCTTTGTGACAAAATCAATTAACACTTCTCGTCTTAAGTTTTATCTCAATAAAATTGGACTAGGGAAACTTTCGTATGCTGTCGCTGTAATTAGAGGGTTATTTCGCTTTGAACGCTTTGACATAACGATACGTTCAGAGGGACAGGAATGGCAATTTCAGCAGACGTGGTTTGTGGCGATGAGTAATCAACCTTATTTTGGAGGCGGCATGAAAATATCACCTGCCGCAAAAGCAGATGATGGGCAAGTGGATATCACAATTGTACATGGTATTTCTCGTATCAAATTATTACTGGTATTTGTCACTGTGTTTTTTGAAAAACATACAAAATTTAAGGAAGTTACTTTTTTACAGGGGCAGGTCTTTGATCTTATCGTAGCAGATAAGGTTGACTGCCATACGGATGGTAATTATATTGGCATTGTCAATCAAGAGACCAATATCCACTGTACAATACAACAAAATGCTTGGCAGGTTATTGTTAAGGATTCATAAAAATATCATTGTGCAATAATTTCATGCGAATTATAAGGGAATACGTTATACTATAAAAAAATCAATAATTTCACAAGAAAGAAATGAGGAACAACATTGAGATTAAGAAATAAGCCTTGGGCAGAGGAAATGATTACAGATCACCCAGAGGTGATTATTCCAAATCCTGAAGACTTTAAAGGAAATTGGCAGGCTGTTTTCGGCAATGACAACCCTATTCATATTGAAGTAGGGTCTGGAAAAGGACAATTTGTGACCGGTATGGCTTTGCAAAATCCAACAATCAATTATATTGGCATTGAACTTTACGATAGTGTGATTGTTTGTGCACTAGAAAAAGTGCTAGAGGCAAAATCTCCAGCGAATTTACGTTTACTAAAAGTAAATGGCGCAGATTTATATAAATTCTTTGACAAAAACGATGTATCACGTGTATACCTGAATTTCTCAGATCCTTGGCCAAAAACACGACATGCAAAAAGACGTTTAACGCACGGGGATTTTTTGAAATTATATGAGTCGATTTTAGTGGATAATGGGGAAGTCCATTTTAAAACGGATAACCGAGGTCTTTTCGAGTATTCTTTAATCAGTATGTCTGAATATGGGATGTTATTAAAGTATGTATCTCTCGACCTGCATGCAAATATGCCAGAGGATAATGTGATGACAGAATATGAAGAGAAGTTTTCTGCGAAGGGGCAGCCGATTTATCGCTTAGAATCGCAATTTATCACTAAATTGTAGGGGGAATATGGATGGATCAGTTACAGTTTCACAATATGTCATTATCATGGCTAAACGGGGGTGTTACGTGCCTAGATGGTGGTGCGATGTTTGGTGTTGTACCAAAGCCTCTTTGGTCCCGCAAATATCCAGTCAATGAAAAAAACCAAATTGAATTACCAACAGAACCTATCCTTATTCAATTTGGGGGCAAAAACTACCTTATTGATACGGGGGTTGGCTTTAACAAATTAAATGAAAAGCAGCTACGAAACTTTGGTGTAACAGAAGAATCTTCGTTAGCTGATAGCTTACAAGAGTTAGGATTAACGACAGCAGATATTGATGCAGTGTTAATGACGCATTTACATTTTGATCACGCTGGGGGGTTAACGCAGTGGGAAGGGGATGTACTTGTACCAACTTTCCCAAATGCCAAGATTTTTGTAACGAAAATTGAATGGGATGAAATGCGTAACCCCAATATCCGTTCTAAAAATACTTATTGGAAAGAAAATTGGGAGCCAGTTCAGCATTTAGTTGAAACCTACGAAGAGTCATTGGAAGTAGTACCTGGAATCGAAATGCTTCATACTGGTGGTCATAGTGAGGGACATGCTGTCATCAAGCTAACGCAAAATGATGAAGTGTTATTGCATATGGCAGATATTATGCCGACTCATGCTCATCAAAATCCATTATGGGTATTAGCCTATGACGATTATCCAATGACAAGTGTATTTGCAAAAGAGCGACTGATGAAAGAAGCCCTTGCAAATAACTATGGCTTTATTTTCTATCACGATGCTTATTACCGTATGATTCGATGGGATGAGTCAGGCAAAGAGATTGTGGATAAACTAGAGCGTAGTAGACAAGCTGTTATTACATTTTAATCGAGCAAGCAAAGGCGAGGTATTTGGCATATAAAATGTCAATACCTCGCGTTTTTGTTCGTGAACAGGATAGAAAATATGATACACTTAACACGATACTAAAATACAAAAGAGAGTTGAAATAAACATGGCAACTGAACAACCATTTTTACCCGTTTTACTTGGATCAGATATGAATGCATATGGTATGGCACGTGCGTTTTATGAAGCATATGGTATTAAACCACTTGTTTTAGGACGTTCTCATTTAACAGCAACACAAGATAGCCATATCCTACAATTTCAAGAAATAGACCGTTTAAATGAACAAGATGTTTTTGCACCTGCCCTTGCAGAAGTTGCAAAAAAATATGCTGATAAAAAACTATTACTTTTAGCATGTGGGGACGATTATGCCAAGCTGATCATCAAAAATAAGCCAGCATTACAAGAGCATTTTACCGTACCTTATATCGACGAATCGTTGATGGATGAAATTTTATTGAAAGAAAATTTCTATAAAATGTGTGATCAATATAATTTTAAATATCCAGGTACAACAACGGTGACAGCTGACAACTATGAAAACTTTACACCACCATTTGCTTACCCTATCATTTTAAAGGCTTCCAACTCTGTAGAATATTGGGCTTGTAAATTCCCTGGGAAGAAAAAAGTATTTGTTGCACATGATGAAGCGGAAAAAACGGCTATATTAAAAGCTATTTATAGCTCTACTTATCAGGATACAATGATTATTCAAGAATTTATTCCTGGGGACGATTCCTATATGCGTGTGTTAAATGCCTATGTAGGAAAGGATGGAAAAGTGAAGCTGATGTGTCTAGGTAATCCTATTCTAGAAGAACACTCTCCTGAAGGAATCGGAAGTTATGCAGCCATCGTGACAACCTATGATAAAGAATTAATGGATCAAGTACGTTTCTTCCTAGAGGACATTGGCTATACAGGTTTTGCGAATTTTGATATGAAATATGATATTCGAGACAAGCAATATAAACTTTTTGAAATCAATTTACGTAATGGGCGTTCTAGCTATTATGTAACAGCAAGTGGGCATAATTTAATGAAATATGTTGCGGATGACCATATGTTAAATATCGAGCAAGAAGTCACATATGTGCAGGACAAGCATTTATGGATGATTATTCCTAAAGGTGTATTATTCAAATATGCATCGAATGAAAAGCTCAAACTAGAAGCAAAAAAATTAATTAGTGAGGGTAAATACACAAATTCTCTTTACTTTAACGAGGATATGAATGCGAAGCGTTGGGTGAAACTAACACTCAATAATTTAAATTATTACCGTAAGTATAAAAAGTACTTTAATAATAAAGGTTTATCCGAATAACATAGAGAAGCCATCTTCATTTTATGAGATGGCTTCTTATGTTGTTGAATTAGATATTATGAGTAGCAGAAAAGGCCCTTTAGCAAGGTGAGCGCATTGGAAATCTCTTTTCACCTTTCACAAAAATGTTTTGTTTTTTAACATTATAAGAAGCCATCTTCAATTTATGAGATGGCTTCTATTGTATATACATAATTAAACTTCTGTTAGTTCCACGACAACACCAGAGCGTGCATCGGCAGCAAATTCGAATGTCTGCATCTCACCTTCATGCATACGCGAGATCCCCCCACGATATACTGGGATGGTAATAATACCGTTTGTAAAATCTTCAGTTTTCATAAAAATCCAAGAACCATCAATCGGTGAATCCTTTTTAAATTCTCTTTTTATGTTTTCAAGTACTTGTCCTGCAGGTACGAACGGAGAAACTTTTTCACTAGCTTCTTTAATAATGACTGCGGCAGCTAAGCCAGTTGCGACACCAATTAAAAAATCACGTAATTTCATACTTTTTTCCTCCTTTTTCTATACCTTTATTTTAGCATAGCCTATAGAGTGAATGCACGTTCACAATTAAGCGGATTGAGGAAATGTATCAATATTTCGAATTCGGAAATAATTGTGTTACAATAGGCAAGGAAGAATATTCTACTTCGTGGGGAGAGAGTCATCATGAATGAGGAAACATTACAATTATTTAAAACATTAACAGAATTACCAGGCGCTCCGGGTAATGAACACGCAGTACGCGCGTTCATGCGTTCTGAGTTAGAAAAGTACTCGGATGAAATCGTTCAAGATAATTTGGGGGGTATTTTTGGTGTTAAGCACAGTGATGTTAAGGATGCACCGAAAATATTAGTTGCTGGTCATATGGATGAGGTTGCATTTATGGTTACTTCTATCACAGATAATGGAATGATCCGTTTTCAAACATTGGGCGGCTGGTGGAACCAAGTTATGCTTGCACAGCGTGTAGAAGTATATACGAAAAATGGGGCAATTCCTGGTGTAGTTTCATCCATCCCACCTCATTTATTAACAGATGCAGAACGAGCGAAGCCAATGGATATAAAAAATATGCTTATCGATGTTGGTGCTGATAATAAAGAAGATGCTATGTCTATGGGTGTTCGTCCTGGACAATCCATCATACCAATTTGTCCATTCACACCAATGGCTAATCCGAAGAAAATTATGGCTAAAGCTTGGGATAACCGCTATGGCTGTGGTCTAGCGATTGAATTAATGAAAGAAGTACAGCACGAAAAATTAGGTTCACATTTATACTCAGGTGCAAATGTAATGGAGGAAGTTGGCTTGCGCGGTGCACAAGTATCAGCCAACATGATTAAACCAGATTTATTCTTTGCACTAGATGCTTCTCCTGCCAATGATATGTCAGGTGAAAAAAGTCAATTTGGGCAGCTCGGCAAAGGTACTTTACTTCGTATTTTAGATCGTACAATGGTAACACATCGTGGTATGCGTGAATTCATTTTAGATACGGCCGAATCCAATCATATCCCTTATCAATACTTTGTCTCCCAAGGTGGAACAGATGCTGGTCGAGTGCATACAGCAAACGATGGCGTTCCAAGTGCAGTTATTGGTGTATGCTCACGTTATATTCATACATCAGCGTCAATTATTCACATTGATGATTATGCAGCTGCCAAAGCTTTAATTGTTGAATTAGTGAAAAAAGCAGATCGTTCGACATTAGAGTCAATTCACGCTAATGTATAAGAAGCTAGGAAGATGCCTTTTAGAGGCATCTTTTTCTATGGAAAGAAAGTGGGGATTAAATGAAAATAGCAATTGGCACAACCAATAAGGCCAAAACAGAAGCAGTTGAAGTAATTGTTCGCAAATACTTTGAGGATTCTCTCTTTACTCATGTCAAAGCTGCTTCTGAAGTATCAGATCAACCGATAAGTAATGAAGAAACTAGATTAGGGGCAATGAATCGTGCTAAAAACGCCTTGATTTTAACGGATGCAGAATTATCATTTGGCTTAGAAGGTGGCGTAACTGAAATCGATGATGACATGTATGTTTGTAACTGGGGTGCATTAACTGTGTCAGACGGAACAATGTTTACAGCTGCTGGCGCACAAATTATTCTGCCAAAAGAAATTGCCCAGGAAATAAGAACCGGTGGAGAACTTGGACCGATTATGGAGCAATATACAAAGCGTCGAGATATTCGTCAAGGCGCAGGTGCTGTAGGTATTTTTACGCAAGGTTTAGTTAGTAGACAGATGATGTTTGAGCATATTGTCTCGCTTTTAGTTGGTCAATATTTGTTCACATTTTCACAAAAATAGTTAAAAAGAATTAGTGGTGAGAGGATAGTTAGGTTGCATCTTATGATTAATTTTTTTAAAATAGAAAAAAGTTAGTAGTGAAAGGAAGAGAGACATGTTATTTTCATGGCTAAGAGCAATTGGCCTAATGCTTATACTTCTTGTCCTTTCTGGCTGCAATCAATCTATTGATGATCAAATTGCTAATGGGCTCCAATTAACGGAGAAGGTTTTTGCTGAAGAGCCAGAAGAACATACAGTAGAAATTGGGGATATCAAATTATACTTACCTTCAAACTTTAAAATTGAAGACAGTTCAGATGCTTATAATATTGTGATTTCAAAAGGCAAAGAAAGCTACATTCTTTTTATCAATGATCGTGAAGCACAAGACAGTAAACTTTATTATAATCTTTTAAAAGAAAATGAAGCGGACAAAATTATCGAGGAATCGACTTTTGATAAGGATGGTCGATTTGGCTTCACAGCGGTTCTAAAAACGGACGAAGAAAATGAAATGGAGCTCATTGTTAGTAGTGGTGGTGTGAAGATGACAACCATTTCAAAAGCAAAACAAATTGAAAATAATTTGCGTGAGATGACGAAAATCGTTCATTCGGTTAAGATGAAGTAAATAGAAGGAATGAACAGAACGGTTCACAAACATGTGAGCCGTTTCATTTTGAAGTTAGGATGTGAAAAAGATGAAGAGAATGAAGTCTGAACAACTAGTCGAGCTATTAAAAAAGCAATTAACTGAAGAGAAATATGAATTTCATTTTGATAAAAAGTACGATAAATTACGCTTGAATCATAAGACAATTGAAAAAGGGATGGAGCTCTCCTTACCTGGGATCTTAGCAAAATATAATGACAAGCAAGAGTCAGCGATTGAAGAAGTTATATATACAATTGAGCAAACCTTTAATGCAATGGTACAAGAAAAAGAACAGGGTTTCCAAACGACTACACAGATTTATCCCGTGATTCGTGCCACTTCTTATCCACAGGCATCGAAAGAAGGGCATGCCTTTATTACAACTGAGCATACAGCTGAAACGCGCGTTTTTTATGCACTCGATTTAGGTAAAACCTATCGCTTTATTGATGAATCCATGCTAGAAGCCTTACAATTAACGGTAGAACAAATTCGAGAAATGGCACGCTTTTCGGTGAAACAACTACCAACCGCCTATAAAAAAGATGAGGTAGCAGGTAATATTTTTTATTTTGTCAATGTGAATGATGGCTATGATGCTAGCCGTATTTTAAATGAGAGCTTTTTAAAAGAAATGCAGGCACAAGTGGAGGGCGATATGACATTATCCGTGCCTCATCAAGATGTATTAATTATAGGTGATATTCGTAATGAAACAGGGTATGATGTATTAGCACAGATGACGATGCATTTCTTTGCAGTCGGTACTGTACCGATTACGTCATTATCTTTTATTTATGAAGATGGGGAACTAGAACCAATCTTTATCTTAGCAAAAAACAGAGTGAAAAAGGAGCAAGAATAACAATGAACGTATTTTACAACAAAGAGCATGTAGGAGATGTCTTACTAGTTCAACTAGCAACGGAGGCTATTGTGAAAACAGAAGTAGAACGTGCTGGTGATATTGCTATTTTAAGGGAAGCTCAAACGGGAGAAATTAAAGCCTTTAATTTATTTAATGCGAGCAGTTACATCCAAACAGATGCTAAAGGCTTAGTAGAAGTGACACCAGAATTAGTAGCACAGCTAGCGGTGGCAATCGAAAAAAATGGAGCTAATATTAATCTTGATGTTGATTTTTCACCAAAATTTGTGGTTGGTTATGTAGAAACAAAGGACAAGCATCCAAATGCTGACAAATTGAGTATCTGTTCAGTCAATGTAGGAGATGAGATACTACAAATTGTATGTGGAGCTCCTAATGTAGAAGCAGGTCAGAAGGTAGTTGTTGCGAAAATTGGTGCCGTAATGCCTTCGGGAATGCTTATTAAAGAAGGAAATTTACGTGGTGTTGAGTCTTACGGCATGCTTTGTTCAGCGCGTGAATTAGCGATTCCTAATGCACCATCTGAAAAAGGAATTTTAGTATTACCAGAGGATGCTATAGTTGGTAGTGCTTTTGAATCACCAACTAAATAAAAATTCCCCTATTTAAAAAAGAAATTATTAAAATTTAAATGTTTTATCATGATATTATTCCTTGTGTCAAGGTGAAATGCCCTAAATCGTTATGTTACTAATATGCTAGTAGCATAACGATTTTTTTGTTTAGAATGAGCCTCTAAATGCAAGTTTCAAGACCGTTTTTATGGTATGCTTTTTGATGTAGACATTGAGCTATTGATAAATTTAAAACTAGACAATGCTATAAATGAAGTGTAAGAGAAATGAGTGAAACGAAGTGAACTGGTTTAAAAAACAAATTAGTAAATTTATTAATAAAGAAGATGAAGACTATGAGTATGAAGAATATTATGAGGATTATGGAGAAGTTCAGTCGGAGCAATTACATACACAAAAAGAACCACCAATCGCTAAGCAAAAGACTTTCCGTTTCCCTTTGATTGACGATGATGAAGGTGAAGCATCCTATACGCACTCAAAAGAAATGTTTGATCAAATGGAAGATGATGATTATGGACAAATTGGGGATTTATCGTTACCAAAACATTTAAATCATCATATTGTCGATTCTAGTGTTTATGATGTTGAGGTTTCAGGAATTCGAGATTTACTAGCAAATCGCTCTAAACGTACAGGTAGAAAAACAATGATGAAAAGTCAGCCTTCAGAACAAGAATTTCGTTCAAGAGCAAGCTTAGTGTTTCGAGATGCACAAAATGAAACAGCTACTATAAGTCCTATGACTGCACCTGCACCAAAAGAAAAGAGTCAGCGAAAAGAACAAAAAGTTGAAAATATTATGCCTGAGAATCGCAAACGATTTGTTCCAACAGATGTGCCTTCACCTGTCTATGGTTTTGCAAAACCAAGTCCCATCAAAGATTTATTAGATAAAAGAAAAGAGGAATATGAGAAGCAAGAAACCGATGTACAGGCAGTTGAAAGGGTTACTGTTGCAAAGCCTTTAAAAGAAGCGACAACAAATGAGGTCAATGAAAATATACTAGAAGAAAAAGAGCCGGCTAGCACAAACCAAACGGTTTTAACGGAACACCATGAGATTATTCAATCGAAAGAACTTTCGACAGTAAGTGAACCAATTATTTTTGAGGAAGAACTGTTGGTTGAAGAGAACGATGATAAGGAAAATTTGTCATCAAATGTAGCTGTGCCTCAAACGACTTCTTTTGCTATGGATTTTGAAGGGCAAGAGAAGGAAGCTGTTGTTCAAGATCAAACAGTTCAACAACTTTCAGCAGATCAATCGGAAATCCATGTCAAAGAAATGATTGTGGAACAAGTACAAATAGAAAATTCTACGATCCATATTGGAGAAGTTACTGTCGTTCAACCGTCCATGGATGACCAATCTCCTGATACTGCATCGAGGGAAGAAAAAAGTCGAATTCCATTTAATGTACTAATGTTAAAAACAGATAAAGAAAAATGGAGAATCCAACAGCAATTGAAGATGGCTCAGCAGCCTATACGTGTAGA
Organism: Lysinibacillus sp. AR18-8; assembly: GCF_001705465.1. Lineage (NCBI taxonomy): Bacteria > Bacillati > Bacillota > Bacilli > Caryophanales > Bacillaceae > Lysinibacillus > Lysinibacillus sp. AR18-8. The sequence goes on along the minus strand of NZ_MDGU01000014.1, from coordinate 151,514 downwards.
GAGCATGCCACAAACAGAGAAAAACAAACTAGTGGATGTGATGCCAGAAAAATCATCGTCCTTAGACAGCATGACAACAAATGAAATGTCCGTTTCACCACCAGAAGATGACAACGATTTCCATATGTCAGAGACTGTTCAATTGCAAGTAGATGGTCCAGTGCAACTTGAGGTAAAAGATGAAGTAGAAAGTGTCCCTACAAAAAGTAGTGCTGAAGAGCCTATTGCTGTAATTACAATGGCTCCTGTTACATCAATGTCAAGTATCTCAACAAATGAAAGAATAGAAATTGAAAAAGCAGCTGCTGATGAAATTTCTGCAACTATTGAGCCAGAGCTTGAGTTAGAACCAGAACTTGAACTATCTTCAGAACGGGACCAAGTGTCAGAACCAGAACTAGCTATCGAACCTGAAGTAGTTTCAGAAATTGTAGAGTATGCTCCGGTAGAATCTGTTGAGAATCAAGTAGCACCACAAGAAGTAGAAGTAGAAGCTGAGATACCAGCAAAGCCTGTACACGTCTATCAAAAGCCAACGGATGAATATCTAGAGCCACCAGAGGAAAAAACACAGGATACGGATTGGATGGAGCAACAGGGCGACACATTAGTCGAAGCACTATCTTATTTCCAAGTTTCTGCTCAAATTGAATCGATTATGCAAGGTCCTGCTGTTACTCAATTTGAAATAACGGTGAGCCATGGTACAAAGGTGAGTAAAATTCGAAACTTAGCAGATGATTTAAAACTTGCCCTAGCAGCAAAAGATATTCGTATTCAAGCACCAATTCCTGGGAAAAGTTCGATCGGTATTGAGATCCCAAATCGAGTATCACGAGCTGTTCGCTTATCTGAGGTAACAAATAGTGCCTCCTTCGTTGAGTCAGATTCACCATTAGAGGCAGCATTAGGACTTGATTTGACTGGAAAACCTGTTACGTTAGATTTACGTAAAATGCCACATGGCTTAATCGCTGGTGCAACGGGTTCGGGTAAATCCGTTTGTATTAATTCTATTTTGGTTAGTTTATTATATAAAGCTGCACCACACGAGCTAAAACTTATGCTGATCGACCCTAAAATGGTAGAGCTGGCGCCATTTAATCATATTCCGCATTTAGTTAGTCCTGTCATTACAGATGTAAAGGCGGCAACGGCTGCACTAAAATGGGCAGTTGAGGAAATGGAGCGTCGCTATCAACTATTCGCTCATGCAGGTGCACGTGATATTACACGTTTTAATGCCATAGCTGATAAAAATAATGAACATAGCCTGAAGTTGCCTTACATTTTAATTGTCATTGATGAGTTAGCAGATTTAATGATGATGTCTCCAGCAGATGTAGAGGAGGCCATTTGCCGTATTGCTCAAAAGGCACGTGCATGTGGTATTCATTTAATTGTTGCAACGCAAAGACCTTCAGTGGATGTTATTACAGGGTTAATCAAATCAAATATCCCTACACGTATTGCCTTTGCAGTTTCCTCTCAAATTGATTCTCGTACCATTTTAGATGGGCAAGGAGCTGAAAGGTTACTTGGTCGAGGGGATATGCTATATTTAGGTAATGGTATGTCAGCGCCCGTGCGTTTACAGGGAACTTTTGTTACAGATGATGAAATTGAATCGATTATTGAGCATGTTCGTGAACAGGGTGAGCCTGATTATATTTTCGATCAAGAGGAATTATTAAAGAAAACAGAGGTGTCCGCAGAACAGGACGATTTATTTGAAGATGTTTGTCGATTTGTCTATGAGCAAGGTGGCGCTTCTACCTCATTGATTCAACGAAAGTATCATATTGGCTATAATCGTGCTGCTCGTTTAATTGACATGTTAGAATCACATGGTTTTGTTTCGGAAGCAAGAGGAAGTAAGCCACGTGAAAGTTACATTACAGAAGAAGATTTAATTACTATGTTTGAATAAGAATTGCATTGTTTTCGTCTAGATTATCTAATTTACGTCGAATTTAGTTTTTTTAGAAAAGTTACACATCTATCCTTATGCATAAAAAGTGCTATAATAGACAAGATGTGTTGAATAGTACGTATTTTTTAACACTTGTGAAGGTATTAATACCTAACCATTCGTGAAATAATACGATACACCTAATAGATGATAGATGGGATATTGAAATTCCCGGGGGGTTTAATTAATGACAGTTTTTCATTTCACAGGCATTAAAGGTTCTGGCATGAGTTCGCTTGCACAAATCTTATTTGATGCTGGTGAACAAGTACAGGGCTCAGATGTCGATAAATATTTCTTCACGGAGCAACCGTTACGTGAACGTAATATTCCAATTTTTACATTTAATGCAGATAATATTAAAGAAGGTATGACAGTGATCGCAGGTAATGCATTTTCTGATGATCACCCTGAATTAGTACGTGCTCGAGAAATAGGTGTAGAAGTCATTCGTTACCATAAATTTTTAGGTGAATATATTGGCAACTATACATCTATTGCCATCACAGGTGCACATGGTAAAACATCTACGACTGGTTTAATGGCACATGTGGTAGGTGGCTATAAACCGACATCTTATTTAATTGGTGATGGTACTGGGGCAGGTCATGAAAATGCTGATTTCTTTGTAATGGAGGCGTGTGAATACCGCCGTCACTTTTTAGCATATAATCCTGATTATGCTGTGATGACGAACATCGATTTTGATCATCCAGATTACTTCGCTAATATAGAGGACGTATATTCTGCATTTCAATCATTAGCATTACAAGTGAAAAAAGCAATTATAGCATGTGGTGATGATGAACAGCTTCAACGTATTCAAGCAAAAGTACCAGTTGTGTATTATGGATTTGGTGCTGAAAATGACTTTGAAGCTCGTAATGTTGAAAAAACAACTGAGGGTACAAAATTTGATGTTTTTGTACGTAATGAATTTTATAGCACTTTCTTTATCCCATTATTTGGGGATCATGCTGTTTTAAATACATTGGCCGTTATTACGCTATGTGAATATGAAGGCATTTCTCCAGATATTATTCAGGAGCGTTTACACACGTATAAAGGTGTAAAAAGACGTTTTACTGAGACGGATATAGGGGATAATGTTTTAATAGATGACTATGCACACCATCCAACGGAAATTCGCGCGACAATTCAATCAGCACGACAAAAATTTCCTGAACGTGAGCTAGTTGCGATTTTCCAACCACATACATTTACACGTACACAAGCTTTTTTACAAGATTTTGCGGATAGTTTGAGCCTTGCAGATACAGCCTATTTATGTGATATATTTGGCTCTGCGAGAGAAACGCAAGGCGCGCTTTCTATTCATGATTTAGCGTCACTTATTGAAGGCAGTGCAGTGATTACCACTGAAGGAATTGATATATTAACAAAACATAATGGCGCAGTATTTTTATTTATGGGCGCTGGTGATGTTCACAAGTTCCAAGATGCTTTTGAAGACGTGCTTAAAAACAATGAAACAGCTTAGTCCGTAGGGGTTAAGCTGTTTTTTCTCAAATTTAAGCAGGAATTCCGTTTTTTTTGTCGAAGATAGGGAAAGTAATAGTAAAGACAATTTACTAGCAGGAGGTCAACTTATGGAAGTGATTTTGTATATTGCAGCCATTATTGCTGCAATCGGTTTTTTAATTTTATGTGTGAGCGTGGGCATGACATTATTCTCGCTTAAATCCATCCTAAACAGCTTAGCAGGGACATTATCTGGGATTGAAGGCCAAATGGAAGGCATTACACGCGAAACAACTTCTTTATTATCAAAAACAAATAGCTTAGCAGAGGATATTCAACATAAATCTGAACAATTAAATTCAGTTGTTCAAGCTGTTAAAGGTATTGGTGACTCCGTTAATGGTTTAAATAATTCTGTTCAGCAGATTACTACTTCTGTCTCTAAAAGCGTAGAACAAAATGAAGAAAAAATTGCACAAGTTGTACAATGGAGTAATGTTGCGATGGGTATTGCTGATAAATGGAAAAAGCGAAAAATCATCGAGCAGGAAACGGTATCACCTGATGCCTATGCATTTGAAACTGTGCAAGTAGAAGAAACACCAAAAAGAAAATGGGGTCGTAAAAAATGATAATTATTCAGTGAGTATTCTATGCTGGCTGAATAAAAATAAAGTCTTAGACATATAAGTTGAAGATGCATCTGTGAAAATAGATGGACAACCAGTCTAGACAAATTTGATAATTAGATGGGGAGGAATTGTTGCATGACAACTCAAAAGCCAAATTTTAACGAAGTAAAGGAACAGCAGCTTGAAAGTTCTTTGCCTCAGCTTTATCATCCGCAAGACTCGATTTATGAAGAGGAGCGTGTAAACATGAAAGATTTTGTGATTGGCGCATTAGTTGGTGGAATCGTAGGGGCTGCTGCAGGTCTACTGTTAGCTCCAAAATCAGGAAAAGATTTACGCAGTGATGTGGCTGTACAAGCTGTTCAGCTAAAAGATAAGAGTGCAGACTTCTCGACAACTGCAAAAGATAAAACAGTTCAACTTTCTAAACAAATTCAAGAGCAATCTACACAATTAGTAGAGAAAGTAAAAACACTAAAAACAGCAAAAGCACCAACTGTTTTTGATGATGGTACGGTTTCCTTTGAAGGGGAAGAACCATTAGAGGATTATATTCCAAGTGAGGAACCAAAAGCCGAAGAAACGACAGAAAAAGCAGATCAAAAAGAAGAAACAAATGAAGAAGTTCGTGCATAATGCATAATATAAAGGGATACGTTACAAGATAAAGTTGTAACGTATCCCTTTTTTTAAATGATAGGTGTAGCTTCTAATATTATTTCTAATTGATCACCACCAAATATCTCTGTATCAAAGCTCGCTGGCTGACCATTTCTTAAAATCGTAAAATTCCCCTTAAAGGCACTTGGCAGCTGCCAATTAGAGAATCGGAAAACATCTTGATAAATCCAACGACTACGATCCTTTTCTTTAAATACTAAAGTCGCTCCATTGGGTACAGTGGATTGTGGTGACACAACCATTTTATTAACAATCGCTTCATTTGCAGTCTTCTTTAGTTCCAAAACTTCCTGTTGGAAATGAATAATGATTTTATCCTCTAGCAAAAGATTCATTTGGTCTGCGATATGCTGTACTGTTGGTAGAGATGGTTGTTGGAAGCTTATCACATCTCCATTTTGTACAGCATAGCTCAATTTGGCTACTTTTCCATTAATCATTAGCTGAGAAGAGAACTCTGGTAAATATAAAGGTTGTCCATCTACTTGAATCGTATAGGACTCAAATTGCTTTAACAAATGCCAATTATTAGTGATTTTGAATACATCCTCAATTGTTTCGGCAATATCAAAAACGACGATATCACGATCATTTAAAACGGTATCGAGTGATGCAGAAGAGTTATTGACAGAAATTTTGGGCTCAATCACATATTTGGTGTTTTGGATTGTCACAGTCTTTATTGCTGCATCATCTATAAGATCTCTTACTGTAGCCGTCGCCTGTTGCCCATCTTGGCCTTCTATTAACTGAATGGCATCTCCAGTTTTAATCAGGCTTTTTGTTGATGCCTGTTGCCCGTTTACCAATATTTCAGCAGGCTGACCATGTCCACCTGGTATAAATATGTCCTGTCCGTTGACACTGATAGATAGTCCATGTCCTGGTTTTCCATATAATTGCTTTGCACGAATATTTGCAGCTAGAAAGGCATCTGCAACAGTCATTTCTTTTAGTTCAAAAAGGCGTACCACTTGGTTATTGACTGTTAAACTCATATATTGAATCGGCATTTTTTTAGCAGCAATGGCAATACCAATAGGTGTGACTAATTCAGGTGAGGCTTTTATATGATCTTCTTTTGTTAAGTTTTGAATAGCATCAATGCCTCGAACAGCAATACGATTAGCTGGTAAATCTAGAACTTGACCTAGTTCTGTAGTAAGGTTGGGTGTTAAACTACCGCCACCAACCAGCATAACGGCTTTGGGTGCTACTCGATTATTGAGTCGTAGAATTTCTTCTCCGATAGACTTCGCCAACTGTTTCACTGCAGGCTCAATTGCTAAAAAAACCTCTTCCTTTGGATAGAACTGATCAAAGCCTAGAATATCTTGAATCAATATCTCTTCAGAGGTTTGTAGCTGACGTTTAGCCTGTTCAGCTACAGGGAAGTCTAGCAAATAGTGGTCGCTTAAAGCTTCAGTTATTTCATCGCCAGCTGTAGGGACCATGCCGTAAGCTACAACTGTACTTTTATCCGTAATGGCAATATCTGATGTACCTGCCCCTATATCAACAAGTGCCACATTTAGGCGACGCATCGTTGGAGGAATCAGCACATTAATGGCAGCAATCGGTTCTAACGTCAATGCTTCCATCTCTAAATCAGCTCGTTTAAGAGCGGCAATCAATGATTCCACAACTACACGAGGTAGAAACGTTGCTATCACTTCGATTTGGGCTTCATCCCCTTGTTGATCCAACAAGCTTCCGATCTCCTCGCCATCCAAGCGATAATACAGGACTGAGTAACCTACACAATAATAGTGGCTAATTTTTGTATCCTCTTTTTGTTGCAAGAGTTGCTGCTGTGCTTGTTGAACAGCCTGAAGTTCCAAGCGACTAATATCTTCTTCAGTAAAAATTGGTCGATTACGAATATTGATGGTCACACTAGCTTGTTCAGTTTTCAAAGATCGACCTGCTGCAGCGACACTTACCTTTGTGAGAGGCCCATGTTTCTCTTCAAGTTCACGTTTTATTTCATTAATTAATTCTGCCACATACATGACATTATGTATTTGTCCATCTACCATGGCACGTTCTTTATGCTCTTTTACTAAAATATCTTCCACATGAAAATGATCATTTTCTTCTTGGAGAATAATCCCGACCACTGAGCGAGTGCCAATATCAAGTGCGAATAGTTTAGAACTCAATGTAATCGCTTCCTTTCGCGTCATACTCGAAAATAATTTAGCGAGTTGAAGCGCTAAATTAAAAATGCGTGACATTCTGAACAACATTGATTATAATAATGCTATTATCTAAAAATGTAACATACATTTCAGAGTTCTGAAAGTGTCTGTCATGAGGAGAGGAGCAAGAAAGCATGAGCCAAAAAGATTTAGAAAGCTTACGTAGTCAAATAGACGGTTTAAACTTAGAAATTCTTCGTCTAATTAATGAACGTGCAGCTGTAGTTGATGAAATCGGTAAAATTAAAGAAAAACAAGGTGTGAATCGCTATGATCCGCTGCGTGAAAGACACATGCTTGATCTTATTAAAGAACACAATCAAGGTCCATTAAACCAAATGACGGTTGATTATATATTTAAGCAAATCTTTAAAACAGCTTTAAAACAACTTGAAGCTGATAAAAAGAAAGAGTTGCTTGTATCTCGTAAGAAGAAGTCAGAAGATACAATTATTAATATCAATGGTGAATTAATTGGGCAAGGAAAACCATCTTTCGTATTCGGTCCTTGTGCGGTTGAGTCTTATGAGCAAGTAGCAGCAGTTGCTGCTTCTATTAAAGCAAAAGGCGAAAAGTTAATTCGTGGTGGTGCTTATAAGCCACGTACTTCTCCTTATGACTTCCAAGGTCTTGGATTAGAAGGTCTGAAAATCTTAAAACGTGTGTCCGAGGAATATGGTTTAGGTGTTATTACAGAAATCGTGACACCAGGTCATTTAGAGGAAGCATTGGATTATATTGATGTCATCCAAATTGGTGCACGTAATATGCAGAACTTTGAATTATTAAAAGCAGCAGGTGCAACAAATAAACCTGTCTTATTAAAACGAGGTTTAGCTGCAACAATTGATGAATTCATTCATGCTGCAGAATACATTATGTCTAAAGGAAATGAAAACATTATCCTTTGTGAACGTGGTATTCGTACTTATGAAAAAGCAACTCGTAATACATTAGATATTTCAGCCGTACCAGTTTTAAAACAAGAAACGCATTTGCCAGTATTCGTAGATGTTACACATTCAACAGGGCGTCGTGATTTATTATTACCTTGTGCAAAAGCAGCTATTGCAATTGGTGCTGATGGCGTCATGGCAGAGGTGCATCCAGATCCATCTGTGGCATTGTCTGACTCACAACAACAAATGGACATCCCAACATTTGACGCATTCTATGAAACGCTACAAAAATTCATGAAAAACCATGAAATTCATGCTTAATTGTTAACAGCGAACACCGCTTGCTTACTTCGGCAGGCGGTGTTTATTATATCGTGACAAAATAATGTCTAGAATAGGACTATTAGTACTTGGTTTTTACGTAGTTCTTCTTGAAAATAATATGAAAATTATCGTATGATAAGGCTATAATAGGAAAAAAGGGAGGCACGTACGATGACTGTTACAATTTATGATGTTGCAAGAGAAGCAAATGTTTCCATGGCAACGGTCTCTCGTGTAGTCAATGGTAATCAAAACGTAAAACCAGCAACACGAAAAAAAGTACTAGAAGTAATTGAACGATTAGAATACCGTCCAAACGCAGTAGCGCGAGGTTTAGCAAGTAAGAAAACAACAACAGTTGGCGTGATTATCCCAGATATTGCAAACAATGTTTATGCGGAGCTGGCTCGTGGTGTAGAGGATATTGCCACAATGTATCGTTACAATATTATTTTAGCCAACTCAGATCAACATGAAGATAAAGAGTTACAGCTACTGGATACAATGCTTGGAAAACAGGTTGATGGTATTGTCATGATGAGTGATGAGGTTACAGAAAAGATGCAGCAAACGATGGATCATTCGCCAGTACCAATTGTACTTGCAGGCTCTGTGGATGAATCCCAAACAATTGCAACTGTGAATATCGATTATTTCCAGGCGGCTTATGAAGCTATTTCATTACTTATTCAAAATGGCCATACACGGATTGGTTTTGTAACTGGCCCACTTTCGTATACAATTAACGGAAAATTCAAGCTAGCAGCCTATAAGAAAGCATTGCAGGATGCTGGTTTACCAATAGATGAAGCATTAATTGCTGCAGAAGAGTCCAGCTATGATATGGGCTTAGAGGCTTGGGAGATTTTATCTGCTCTTGAACAGCCACCAACAGCTTATTTTGCAGGAAGTGATGAATTGGCCATCGGTTTAATTCATGGCGCACAAGATGCGGGCAAAAATGTTCCAGAAGATATTGAAGTTATCAGCTTTGAGAACTCAAAGTTAGCACGAATGGTTCGCCCACAGTTAACAAGTGTCGCGCTACCGCTTTACGATATTGGAGCTGTTGCAATGCGCCTGCTGACAAAATTAATGAGCAAGGAAACTGTCGAGGACGAAGCGGTTATTTTACCACACCGTATTGAGCATCGACAATCTGTCAAAAGTAAATAATGATACTAACACGTAAATCGCTTATGAAGGATTTGCGTGTTTTTATTTGCTGGATGGAACGTCAAAAATAGAGGATAGCGTTTCAAAAGTGAGGGATAGAACAAAAGAATTGATGGATATACCACCAAAAGCATTCATCTAATTTAAAAAGCCCCACGAATATCGTGAGGCCAAGAAATTAATCCCGTCTTTCATTCCGAATAATATGTAGCGATTTGGCTAACATTTGAGCATTCTTTTCCTCTATTTCCGCTTTACGAGGAATTGGCTCATATAAAGGAATCGGATCCTCCCATGTTGGAATAAAAGGAACAGGTGCTTCTGGTTGCCAGCGATCCAGCCATGCTTGAGGGAGTGGCCCCATTGGTAACGCTTGGTCAGTCATTTCCAACCATAACATGGACCAGGCACGGGGCACCACTCGCCAAATATCGTAGCCACCGCCCCCCACTGCAATCCATCGACCATCACAATACTCATGTGCTAATTGATGAGCTAGCTTAGGAATTTCGCGATAAATATTCATTGTTCCATGTAAATGTGTTAATGGATCAAAATAATGTGCATCTGCCCCATTTTGTGTTAATACAACATCTGGCTTGAAAAATTCAAAAATCTCTCGCATTGACTGTTCATAGATCTCTAGGAAACTTTCATCCTCAGTAAACGCATCCATTGGAAAATTAAAGGAGGTTCCATAGCCTTGCCCATTGCCGCGCTCAGTAATATTTCCGGTTCCAGGGAATAGATAACGACCAGTTTCATGTATGGACAGTGTACAAACATTAGGATCCTCATAAAAGCTCCATTGGACACCATCCCCATGATGAGCATCTGTATCTACATAAAGTACACGAGCGTTGTACTTTTCCTGCAAGTAACGAATAGCCACTGTGCTATCATTGTAAATACAAAAACCTGATGCACGACCACGGAAACCATGATGGAGTCCTCCTCCAAGGTTAAGGGCGTGTTCGGCTTTTCCTTCCATTACATAATCAACAGCGGTTAAAGTTCCACCAACTAGCTGTGCACTTGCTTCATGCATATTTTCAAAAATAGGGGTATCTTCAGTGCCAATCCCATAGCTTTCACATTGTGCTTCTGATAATTCACCATGTCCTGCTTTTTTTACAATATCTATATATTTTGAATCATGTGCAAGCAATAGCTCTTCTTCCGTTGCAACACGTGCTGGTACAATATCTACATCATCGAGTGCATTAATATTTTTTAGTAGATCCATAGTTAGCGTCAAGCGTTTATGATTGAAAGGATGTGTATCTGAAAATTTATATCCGAGTTGTTCTGGCGAGTATACGAATACGGCCTTTTTCATTATAGCGAAACACCCGGTAAATTTGGCCATAGGACATCAAAGCCCTCTTTGCGTAGATCTTCAATCATTGCTAAAGGATTTAGTGTTTTTACTCGGACGCTTAAAATTTTGTTTTGTGTATTTTCAGAGTCAGGATAAACTAAGACGCTTTGGACATTGGCATGATGTTGATGAAATATTTTTGTAATTTCAAATAAAACTCCCGGGGTATCGGATACCCGAATCTCGATTTTTGACCCAGGCTCTGTAGCACCAGTCAGCTCTATATATGTATAGAGTAAATCTGTTGTCGTAACAATGCCTACCAATTTTCCACCAGAGACAATAGGTAAACAGCCTATTTTTGATTCGTAAAACGTAAGTGCCACCTCTTCAACAAAATCTAATGGATGACCTATAAGGGGGTCTTTCACCATAATATCCTCTACTTTTGCATTAAAAATAGGAGAGTTTGGTTCATCCTGCAAAGATGAGGGCAAGACCTCTTTAATATCTCGTTCAGTAATTACACCTAAAACGTGGTGTTCATCATCTACAACTGGTAAATGACGAACTTTCTTTTCACGCATTAACTTTAGTGCCTCCTGCACTGTATTGGTAGGAGCTAATGTATAAGGCTTATCATTCATAATTTCTTCTACAATCATATATGCATCCCCTTTGTATTAGTTTTAATACATGAAACGATTTCTAAAACGAAGTCTATCAAATCTTTCCATTGTCTCAGGAGGCACCCGTTTTCCTTCGCGCGCCATCAGGCAATTGGCTGGATGTGATGTAATTTCAGGATCATCTGTTGCAAAATATTCGAAACCAGCAGAGCTCATCATTTTCTCCATCATTTTGCGGTAATCCCAAACATTTAAACCAGTTCCCTTTAAATCCCAATGCCAATAGTACTCGGTAGTAATCACAAGATAATCTTCCATTTCATCCCCCATAAATGAAACGGCTAGTAGTGCCTTCCCAGCACCAGTACCACGGTAGTCTGGAATGACTTCAATGGCACCTAATTCAATCATGTCATCGATACGATCTTCTGCCCATCGTTCAAGTGGATCAGGGTAAAGATAGGTAACATAGCCTACAATAATATCTTCGTTTCGAATAATAATAATACGGCCTTCGGGTAGTCCAGCAATTTCTATAATGGCCTGCTGTTGCTGTTTTGGAGGTCTGAAGGCAACCAAGCCTTCATGGAATGAATATGTAGCTAATTTTTCTGGAGGCACAGGTCCTTCCACATACACAGTACCATGCTTTGTTTCCTTTGTGACAGAAAAAAAAGTTTTTTTATGTTCCATAATTACACCACCTGAGTTTAATAATTCCATTATAGCTGATTTCTTGCGTAAAAACGCTTATTTTTGCAAAATATACCTGTATTTTTGGAAAAATAAAAATATTGAGACAATCTATCTGAATTCGTGTAAAATAAGATTATATTGCTTCTGTTATTTAACAGATAAAAGTAGTGCTATTAGGGATTCGAACATTAATACTATGGATAACTGTTATATAACAATTGCTACATATCAATTTTGCTTTTGGAAAATTCTCTGAATTTCAACAGGGGGGATTGTTGAAATTTAGTCAAAAACAAAAGCAAAGAAAGGGGTATTTTCATGGGGATGAAAATGAAGGAGAAGTTAATGGCTTTACCTGGTCAACACCTTTTAACGAATTATGAAGAAGTGGCAGAATCTCATAATTGGGCAGATACGGAAAAGGCATTTAGTTGGAGCGAAACAGGTTTAGTGAATATGGCATATGAGGCTATTGATCGCCATACAGAAACACATCGCAAAAATAAGGTGGCATTGTATTTTAATGATGGTAAACGGAAAGAGGCATATTCATTTAATGAAATGAAAAGGTTAACAAACAAAGCAGCAAATGTTTTTAAAGCGACTACTAATCTGCAGAAAGGTGATCGTTTATTTATTTTTATGCCTCGTTCACCTGAGCTTTATTTTTCATTATTAGGTGCGTTGAAAATGGGGGTTATTGTTGGACCATTGTTTGAAGCTTTTATGGAAGGTGCTGTGTATGATCGACTTGCTGATAGTGAGGCGAAAGTATTAGTCACGACACCTGCTTTACTTGAACGTGTACCTTTAGCTAAATTACCTAAATTGGAGCATATCTTTTTAGTAGGGGAGGGCGTTGAGGAAACAGCTCAAATACTAGACTTTACTAAACATTTAAAAGAAGCTTCAGCTCATTTTGATATAGAGTGGGTAGACAGAGAAGATGGGATGATTCTTCACTATACCTCTGGATCAACAGGTGCTCCAAAGGGTGTATTGCATGTCCATAATGCTATGATTCAGCAATATCAATCGACACAATGGGTACTTGATTTACGTGAAGATGATATTTATTGGTGTACAGCTGATCCTGGATGGGTTACAGGAACAGCCTATGGCATTTTTGGTCCGTGGTTAAACGGTATAACAATGCTAATCGTCGGAGGAAGATTTTCACCACAAGCATGGTATCAGGCTATTGAAGATTATAGTGTGACAGTGTGGTATAGTGCACCAACAGCGTTCCGAATGCTGATGGGTGCAGGTAGTGGCTTGCTTGAAAGCTATGATCTAACATCTTTACGCCATGTGCTGTCTGTTGGTGAGCCTTTGAATCCAGAAGTTATTCGCTGGGGAGTAGAGGAACTAGGTCATCGTATACATGATACATGGTGGATGACAGAGACGGGAGCGCATATGATTTGTAATTATCCATCGATGGATATTAAGCCAGGTTCAATGGGGAAACCTCTTCCTGGTATTCATGCGACGATTGTAGATGATGCAGGCAATGAGGTTCCACCATTTACAATGGGGAATCTAGCTATTCGTCGTGGTTGGCCTGCCATGATGCGCCAAATTTGGGGCAATCCAGAGCGCTATGAATCTTATTTCCTAAAGGGAGAATGGTACGTGTCTGGAGATTCAGCCTATATGGATGATGAAGGTTACTTCTGGTTCCAGGGGCGTGTGGATGATGTCATTATGACGGCTGGTGAACGTGTAGGACCTTTTGAAGTAGAAAGTAAGCTACTTGAGCATCCAGATGTAATTGAAGCGGGTGTTATCGGGAAACCAGATCCGGTGCGAGGTGAGATCATTAAAGCCTTTGTATCCTTACGAGAAGGGGTAGAACCTTCTGATGCATTAATTGAAGATATACGTGATTTTGTTAAAAAAGGTTTATCTGCACATGCAGCACCACGTGAAATAGAATTTAAAGATAAATTGCCAAAAACACGTAGTGGTAAAATTATGCGTCGCGTTTTGAAAGCTTGGGAATTAAATTTACCGACTGGTGATTTATCAACCATGGAAGATTAATTAATTATCTAAAACATCAATTGATATTTATACAACATGTGCATAAAAAGAAGGTAAGGATTCATTCGATGGGCGAAAGGATTCTTGCCTTCTTTTTTCTGGATTTACAATAGTATAGAGGTGAGAGTAGGTGAAATATTATCTATTTCAAAAAAACAATGAATTAAATAAAAATTCAGTTGACTTAATAAATATGCAGACGTATACTATTTTTAACTTATTTCAGAGGTGAGTGCAGTGAAAGTAGGTATTGTTGGAGCAACTGGATATGGCGGTCTAGAACTTATTCGATTTTTACATAATCATCCAGCTGTGGAACGAATTGATTTATTTACTTCTTCGGAAGAGGGTGTCCAATTTTCTTCTAAATTTGGCCATCTTGTTAGGATAGCTGATACACCGTTACAAAAGATTGCGTATGACACTTTAGAAAAATTCGATGTTATTTTTACGAGTACACCATCTGGGGTGACAAGTGAGCTATTACCGCCTTTGGTTGGGAAAGGACCAAAGCTAATCGATTTATCTGGTGATTTTCGGTTAAAAGATCTAGCAAGCTATGAAACCTGGTATGGCAAAAAAGCTGCACCGTTCCATAGTGTTCAACAAAGTGTATATGGTTTAACAGAATGGAATGAAGAGCTTATACGTCAAGCAACACTTGTTGCTAATCCGGGTTGCTACCCAACAGCAGTTTTATTATCCTTACTACCACTTGTAAAAGAACGTTTAATTGATCCTAGTTTTCTAGTTATTGATGCAAAGAGTGGTATTTCAGGAGCAGGCAATAAGCCCTCACAAACTACCCATTTTAGTGAGACAAATGAGAATTTTTCAATCTATAAAGTAAATACACATCAACATATTCCCGAAATTGAACAGGCACTTTCCATGTTTGCTCAAGCAGATACAAAGGTTACTTTTAATACGCATCTGGTTCCAATGACCAGGGGAATTTTGGCGACATCCTATGCACCAGTAATGCAGGGAATTACAGAGTCGAAATTGTTCACTTGCTTACAGGCAACCTATGAGAATCATCCATTTGTTCGAATCGTTACGGATGCATCTAGTTTAGGGACAAATCGTGTCAAGGGATCAAATTATTGTGACATTCTAGTGAAAGTAGATTCCCGTACAAATCGCGCCACAATTGTTAGTGTAATTGATAACCTTGTCAAAGGAGCAGCAGGGCAAGCTATCCAAAATATGAATGTGCAATTTGACTTACCACAAACGACAGGGCTAGATGTTGTACCGTTCTTTATTTAACAGCATGCAGGCAACTGTATGCTTCTCTTATTTATTAATCTAAGGAGGAATTTCGGATGACAGTTACCACTTCAACGAATGTAATGAAAAAATTATCAAGTAAAAATATTGTTTCACCAAAAGGCTTTAAGGCAGCCGGATTACACTGTGGTTTAAAACATAAGAAAAAGGATTTAGCCCTTTTAGTAAGTGAAGTCCCAGCAAGTGTTGCGGGTGTTTTTACTACAAATGCTGTGCAAGCAGCACCATTAAAAGTCACGAAGGAAGTTGTTTATGCAACTAAGAAAATGCAAGCGATGATCGTCAATTCAGGCAATGCGAATGCTTGTACAGGTAAACAAGGTGTAAAAGATGCCCAAACAATGCAAGCGCTAGCTGCTGAAAAATTAGGGATTGCACCAAATTTGGTGGGAGTTTGCTCGACAGGTGTTATTGGAGAAATGATGAAATTAGAGCCAGTAGCAAATGGTATTCTTCAGTTAGAGCCAAAGGACAATTTAGAAAGTGCGATTGACTTTGCGCAGGCTATTTTGACAACAGATACCGTCATGAAAAACACAAGCTATAGTACAACTGTGGATGGCAAGGAAGTTATCATTGCTGGTGTAGCAAAAGGTTCAGGTATGATCGAACCTAATATGGCAACAATGCTAGGCTTTATTACAACAGATGCCAACATTGAATCTGATGTGTTACAAGCAGCTTTATCGACTATTACTAATTTAACATTTAACGCTATTACAGTTGACGGGGATACATCCACTAATGACACAGTGGTAATATTGGCTAATGGCTTGGCAGGGAATAATTCTTTAACTCCAGAGCATCCAGATTGGCAAAATTTCTTTAACACTTTGCAAACAGTAGCGGAAGATTTAGCAAAAATGATTGCCAAAGATGGTGAAGGAGCAACGAAGCTTATCGAAGTGGAAGTTGTTGGTGCAATTTCAGACGAGGAGGCACGTAAAATTGCAAAAACAGTCGTTGGTTCACCACTTGTAAAGACTGCAGTTTTCGGCTGTGATGCCAACTGGGGGCGTATTATTGCAGCAGTAGGGTATAGTGGCGCAACAGTTGATCCAGATAAAATTACTATCCAAATCGGTGGTGCTACTATGGTAGAAAACGGTGAACCAATTCCCTTTTCTGAGGACGAGTTAATTCAAATATTAAAAATGCATGAAGTAAAAATCTATGTGTCCCTTGGTGTGGGTGATGGTAAGGGGCATGCTTGGGGATGTGACTTAACATATGACTATGTCCAAATCAATGCATCATACCGCTCATAAACGTGTGGTCATTAAGCTTGGGGGCAGTACACTGGAAGGTTTAAATGAGGCTTTCTTTGATAATTTTAAAAGATTACAAGAGAGTGGGGTAGAGCTTATTATTACCCACGGGGGTGGGCCAGCCATAAATCGAGAACTAGCTGCTCAAGGCCTACAATCACATACATTAAATGGAATACGTGTCACGAACGAGGCTGCAATTAAAGTTGTCCAATCGACCCTAATAGGGCAAGTAAACACTGCATTAGTTCATGAGTTAACAACAGCTGGTATAGCAGCCATCGGATTAAATGGCTTTGATAATCAGTTGATAGTCGTAGACTTTTTAGATCAAGAGACTTACGGGTATGTAGGAGCTATTAAAAATATCAATACATCCTTATTGGAAGCTTTAATGGGTGTAGGGATTGTACCTGTTATTGCCTGCGTAGGTACGACCGAAGCAGGTCAGGCTCTTAATATTAATGGCGATACGGTAGCAAGTGAAATTGCTTTAGCCATCGGAGCAGATAGCTTACTACTCGTGACAGATGTGAGTGGTATCCGTATTGAAGATGAATATCAAGCAATAGCTACACCTAGCCTTATAGATCAATGGACAGAGCAGGGCCATATTTACGGTGGAATGATTCCAAAAGTGCAAGGAGCGATTGACTGTTTACGGGCAGGGATTCCTTCTGTACAAATCGTAGGCGCAACTTTAATTGGTACAACAATTGTAGCCACAAGTGAACTTCTTTCTTCCTAGTGTTCTAAATAGGATAGCTTGAGAAGTATAGTTGTTGAAAGAAACTATTTTAAATGATAGTGGAGATGATAACATGAGTGTTTTATTTGAGAATTACGGCAAGCGTCGTGCACAAATTGTCAAAGGTCAGGGGACAATTGTTGAGGATTCAACAGGGAAGCAATACTTGGATTTTACTAGTGGCATTGCTGTGGTGAGTCTTGGTCATGCCCATCCAGCCGTTGTACAGGCACTTCAAGAGCAAAGCGAAAAGCTATGGCATATTTCAAATCTTTTTGAAATACCAGGTCAGGAAAAGGTGGCAGAAAAATTAATTGCTAATACACACTTTTCACATGCCTTTTTTTGTAATAGCGGGGCTGAGGCTAATGAAGCGGCCATTAAATTAGCTCGTAAGCATACAGGCAAACATCATATTATTACATTTGAAAAATCATTCCACGGTCGTACCTTTGGAGCAATGTCTGCAACAGGTCAAGGCAAAGTACATAATGGCTTTGGACCACTCGTAGAAAAATTTTCGATTTTGCCATTTAATGATGCTGCTACACTTGAAGCAACCATTGATGATTCAGTTGCAGCTATAATGCTAGAAATGATTCAGGGAGAGGGTGGCGTCAATAGTGTATCAGCAGAATTTGCCGCAGCTATTGCAAAAGTCTGTGAGGAGCAAGGTGTACTACTAATTGTTGATGAAGTGCAAACGGGCATTGGAAGAACAGGAACACGCTATGCATTTGAACAAACGGTATTAAAGCCACATATCGTAACTTTGGCAAAAGGCTTAGGTGGTGGTTTCCCTGTTGGTGCAATGCTCGGAACTGCTGAGCTTCATGCTACATTTAGTCCAGGAACACATGGTACAACATTCGGTGGAAACCCTCTTGCGATGAATGTGGCACAAGCTGTTTTAAATCATGTGTTTGAGCCAGATTTTTTACAGCAGGTACGAGAAATATCTGCCTATTTTGTGGCACAACTAAGGGCTCATTTATCTTCTAGCTATACTGTTCAAGGCCAGGGTCTCTTGTTAGGGATTGGCTGTGGGGACACGGAAGTTGCGCCTTATATCGCGGCAGCGGAAGAAAGTGGTCTTTTATTAGTAGGGGCAGGGCCAACAGTTATTCGTCTTTTGCCTCCATTAACGGTCACGAAGGAAGAGATTGACAAAGCAGTAGCTATTTTAAAGAACATATTACCGTGATAATACACTTTCGTTCAGCAATGAAAGTGAGGCATTAGCGGCAAAAATGTCTAGACATTAGGGATGAACAAAGAATCTGCTAGATATGAGCAGATTCTTTGCGCTATAAATGCTATTGTAGCTGTTTTACTAATGTTGTCACTAATTTTGGTAACCAATCTTCAAGCTGACTAAACGTAAATCCTGCCTTCTCAGCCTTTGCATTGGACATATACCAATCAGCAGGCACCCCATAAGGAGACTGTGATTCCTCATCACCACCAATGAGGGAAATTTTTGCGCGCTGACCACTTGCTTCTTCAATTAGAGCAATTAGATCTTTGAGAGATATGGCCCCTGATGCGGTAGCATTGTATGGTCCCTCAATAGGAGTAACGCCCGCAAAGTATAAAAATTCAGCAGCTTCCTCATCTGTAATATAACTCATCTTTGCATCAATGTTCGGTAAAGTAATCGGCTGATTCTGTAAAATATGTTCAACGTGGAAATGTAAACGTCGAGTATAATCATCTTCACCCATCACAATTGGAAAACGTACAGCTACGACTGGGAATGAAGCTTCTTTGAATAAGACTGCCTCCGCTTGTCGTTTTCCTTCTCCATAAGAAAATTCCTCTTGATGTCCCATACGAATTTGATACTGGTATGGATCAAAGTCTTCTTCCTTTTTCATCTTACCATCTACCTCATATGTTGAAAGAGTAGAAGTAAAGACCAGCTTTTTCGTTTTTCCTTTTAATATCTCGCAAATCGCTTGTGCCTCGTTGGGCGAATAGCAAATATTATCATAGACAATGTCCCATGTTGTATTGGCTAGTGCCTGTTCTAAAGCATCACGATCATTACGATTTACTACTAATTGCTTAACATGTGTACCAAAGGGATTGCCACTTTGACCACGTGTTAAAATCGTTACATTATGTCCATTTTGAATACAAAGATCAACTAGCTTTTTTCCAAAAAAACGTGTGCCTCCTAAAATCAATATGTTCATATATTTTCACCCCTTCAAAATAGTAGTCCTCTTAATAATGACAAAAAAACAGACTTACTACAATTCATAAGGAATATGCAGTAAGTCTGTTTAATTGATTATCTAATACAAATGCTTTTGCTAAGGCATAATGGATTAGCGCCTTGATGTTTCAGTTGGAGTAGTGGTATTACCATTGTCTCCTCCGTTTGTGCCATCTCCGGGGTTATCAGATCCATCGCCATTGCTTCCGGAGCCATCCCCGTTATTGGAGCCATTGCCATTGTTACCAGAACCATCCCCGTTATTGGAGCCATTGCCGTTATTACCAGACCCGTTCCCATTATTGGAGCCATTGCCGTTACTACCCGAACCATTACCATTACCATTGCCATTAGTAGGTGGCGTTGTAGGTGGTATTGGTTCTTGGTCGTTTTCCTCTGGGTCAGGTTCATTTTCACTACCGCCAGTAGACACAACATTGGAATGTGGTGATGTTAAACCTGTAATATCTACAGCGACCACTACATAAGCTTGTCCACTAGCAACCGTAATGTTTTGTGTTGACTCTAGTACGGACGTTACAAGTGTATTACCGCCATTCGTAACGTTGTAGATACGATAACCAACAACATCATTCGATGACTCTGACCATGATAATGTAGAGCCATTTACTGAAGCTGAGACAGCTCCTGGAGGGCTACCATCCGCTGGGAAATCAACTGCTGATACAGATGAATTCGACAATGTAGAATTCTTTGGTAACAGACTAGCAGGGTTCCCGCCAAGTCTACCTAACATTCGTTTAATAAAGTCTTGATTAATGCCTGCGCCACCTGCTTTTACAAACTCTGCTGGTGTATTTGGCAACGCATTATAAGTTTTTCCTTTAATCGTCACAACACTTGAAGAGGCTAAGCTATCATCAGGTTGTGATGGTAAAAATACTTTCGCATTAAATAAATCTGAGCGTACAAGACCTGCGCTAGCACAAGCTGCAGAAGGGGCCATGCCGGAAATACCACAGAATGACGCTGTCACAACATTTTTAGGCGCCTTAAAACTTGTTGGTGGGTCAATTAGCTGAGGGTCCGCATCGTAAACAGCATTCATTAAAGTACCCCATAGCTTATTCACCCGAACGCTTGGCTGTAAATAGGTGTTGTTAAATGCATAAAGTGTACGAGGTTGATCGTAACCCATCCAAACACCAAGAGATACATTAGGGTTATAACCAACTAACCAAACATCTTTATATTCTTGAGAAGTCCCTGTTTTTGCAGCGAAATCAGAAGAGAATTTTAATGTATTTCGTGCCATTGTCCCTGTTCCTTTAGTGAGAACATCACGTAGCATATCTGTCACGATATAAGATGTTTCTGGGCTAAATACTTGAACAGGTTCTACTTCATGTTGGTAAACAATATTTCCTTCTTGGTCTTCAATTCGATCAATCATATAAGCGTCAATGAATTGGCCACCATTTGCAAAGGTAGCGAATGCATTTGTATTTTCTTCAACAGTAGTTCCTTCGCTTAAAGCACCGATCCCAGTTGCTAGGTTAGTAAAATCATCTGGATGTAATTTTGAGAATCCCATTTTTACTAACAAATCTGCAGGGCGTCTACTAATAATATCATTATATAAACGTAGTGCTGAAATATTTTGAGAATCTGCTAAAGCTTCACGTGCTGGAATAAGACCTCGCTCATCACTCGTAATATAGTTACTTGGACTCCAAGAACCGATTGAGAATTTCACGTCAACTAATGGACTACCCGCACCGATTACTCCATACTCAATGGCAGGTCCATAAACAAGTAATGGTTTCATTGTAGAACCGTTAGAACGATAAGCTTGTGTTGCATGGTTTACTTGAGTGGTTTTAAAGTCTCGACCACCGACAAAGCTTAAAATACGACCTGTCGTATTCTCTATTAAAATACTACCTACTTGTACCGGCATCTCAATATCAATTTCTTCACCAGTAACAGGATCTTTCCCTTTACCAGTATACGTATGACCATAATACTGGAAGTCTTTTGCTGCTTTTTGCATCGCATCATACATATCTTTATTAATGGTTGAATAAATACGATAGCCTTTTGAACGAACATCACGATCTGCTAAAATCGTATATTTATCCTTTAATTTTTTTTCTGACTTTAAGCGCTCTGGGTCAATCCCATCATCTTTTGCTAATTTTTCAGCAATAATATCTTTTGCACGAGCTTCAAGCTCATAAGTCAACCAAGGATAACGATCCTCCGCGCGCATTTCTGGTCCACGGAAATCGGCAGCAATATCATAGTTTAACGCTTCATTATACTGTGCATCATCAATATAACCAGCTTCTTTCATACGATAAAGTACTGTTTTCATACGATCAATACCTGGTTTCAAAGCTTCTTCACTTTTCAGTTCACCTGTATTTGTAAATGGTGTATAAGCAAATGGTGCCTGTGGAATACCAGCTATGTACGCAGCTTGAGGAAGAGTCAATTCTTTTGCTTTTACGCCAAAAATTCCTTCCGCAGCTGTTTCAACACCTGCAATATTTCGTCCTGAAGAGTTACGACCATAGGGAATGATATTTAAATAAGCCTCTAATATTTCTTCCTTCGTCATAAAATGTTCTAAACGCATCGCTAGTAAAATTTCCTTAGCTTTACGCTCGTATGATACTTCATTAGTTAGTACTTGGTTTTTAATAAGCTGCTGGGTAAGTGTAGAACCACCTGTCTGCGTTGCAGAGTTTGTGACATCTTGTAATAACCCACGAATAACTGCTTTAGGAACAATTCCGTTATGCTCTCGGAAATATTCATCTTCTGTTGCCAGAACAGCATTCACGACCTCTGGTGCAACATTGCTAAGCGAAGTTTCACGTCGATCTAAATCTGTCCTTAATTTCCCAATATAAATATCGTTGGCAAAATAAATCTCACTGGTTTCTTCATAGCTAAAAATTTGATCCCTTAACTCTTGTTTTGAGCGTAACGGTTCTTCTTTTACAAGAGAAGCAAAATAACCAGCTCCAACTGAACCGACAAATACAGTGCCAACCAATGCAAAGACTAAAAATAGTAAAAATAAGTTCCAGGTAACACTACCTGAAATACGTAATTTCTTCATCCATTTTTGTTCAAGTAATTCATCGATCTTTGCATTGATTTTTTCAATCCAATCTTTCAATGTATCGACCTCCTAAAATCTTGTCTATTATAGCACATATTGTTTTAGCACGAACATAGTTATTGACTTTGAAAAAGAATCGTATAAAATTATGTTTATAGTTTTCTGGTGATGAAGAGCTTGCAGTAGTGTCTATATTCCCTGTTTAGAGAGCCAGTGGTTGGTGAAAACTGGTCATATTGTAGAGACGAATTACGTGCTTGGAGCTTAGACGTGCGCGCCTGCGATAAAGGCGGCTGAATGAAGTGGAAGGTGGATGACATCTTCAAGCTGGGTGGTACCGCGTTAGTTTGCAACTTAACGTCCCTGCATGCAATTGTTTGCGTGTAGGGACTTTTTTTATTTAAACATGTCCATGCACGTAATGAATTTAACCATTTTAGGAGGAATGAACATGACAAACGAATTATTACAAGATTTAGAATGGCGTGGTTTGCTATACCAACAAACAGATGCGGAAGGCATGGCAAAATTATTAGATGAACAATCTGTATCTTTATACTGTGGGGTAGATCCAACAGCTGACTCCATGCATATTGGACATATTGTTCCATTGTTAACGCTTCGTCGATTCCAAAAAGCGGGTCACCGTCCAATTTTACTTGTTGGTGGTGCGACAGGGATGATCGGTGACCCATCTGGCCGTTCAGAAGAGCGCCAATTACAAACAGTAGAGCAAATCGATAAAAACGTTCAAGGAATCCGTAGTCAATTAGAACGTATTTTCGAATTTGCGGAAGATGGCAATGGTGCTCAGCTTGTGAACAATCGTGACTGGATTGGTAATATCAACACAATTGAATTTTTACGTGATTACGGGAAACTAATTAACGTAAACTATATGTTAGCAAAAGATACGATTGCTTCTCGTCTTGACACAGGAATCTCGTTTACAGAGTTTGCCTATACGTTAATTCAAGGTATTGATTACAATCATTTATACAATCACTACAATTGCCGTATTCAAGTAGGTGGCTCTGACCAATGGGGTAATATTACAACAGGGTTAGAGGTTATTCGTAAAGCACACGAGGAAGAAACGAAAGCCTTTGGAATTACGATTCCATTAGTAACAAAGGCAGATGGTACAAAGTTTGGTAAAACCGCAGGTGGTGCTGTTTGGCTAGATAGTAAGAAAACATCTCCATATGAATTCTACCAATTCTGGATCAATGCAGCTGATGCAGATGTCATAAAATACTTAAAAATCTTCACGTTCCTATCTCGTGAAGAAATTGAAGCTTTAGCCGTATCTGTAGAGGAGGAGCCACATTTACGTAAGGCACAAAAGGCGCTAGCTGAAGAAATGACTCGTTTAATACATGGTCAAGAGGCATTAGAGCAAGCCATCCGTATTACAGCTGCTTTATTCTCAGGAGATCTAAAAGCACTTTCAGCCGAAGAAATGAAGGACGCTTTTAAAGACGTTCCTTCTATTGAAATGGCTAAAGAGGATAAAAACATTGTGGACCTACTTGTGGAGGCCGGCATTTCCTCTTCAAAACGTCAAGCACGTGAGGATGTATCAAATGGTGCTATTAGTGTAAACGGTGAAAAGGTAACAGATTTAGAATATGTAGTCGATGCGAAGGATCGTTTAGAGGATGCATTTAGCATTGTCCGTCGAGGTAAGAAAAAATATCATATGGTGAAATTTATCTAATTTCTATTTGCAAAACCACATCCCAAAAAACGCTGGATGTGGTTTTTTCATCATAAGAAACTTGGAGGTTTTATTTGTTCATATTCTTTAGGATGCAGTATTTTTCCAAGCTTTATAGCACCTTCAATAAGTCGTGGAGAAGGGCGACAATACAGCCATTCTTCCATTACATGGAGCTGTTCCGATTGAATGGCATGTAACTCTTTGGCATATGGACGTTTTAATAAATTAGCAGGTTGGATACGCTCAAATGCGACACCAACCCAAGCCATCATGATATAGTCAGGCTGGCGTTTAACAACATCTATCCAATCTGTTTGAACACTAGCAAGCTCAACATCTTGAAATAGATTAATGCCACCAGCAAGAGCGCTAATTTCTGTTAGCCAATTTATTTTCCCAGGAGTGAAAATAGGGTTCGGCCACCATTCCCAATACAGGGTAGGTTTCTTCGGAATTGTTTGTGCAATGGAATACATTTTTTCGATGGAATGCATGTACTCTTCAGCAATTGTCTTTGCTTGTTCCTCCACTTGACAAGCTTTCCCGAGTGTCAGAAGATCTTGCGCAATTTCTTCTAATGAGTTTGCATTAAAAATAATATGAGGGATATTTCTTTCTTTTAGTGCCTCAATGTTTTTTTCCATACCAGGTACACTCAAGGAAGCCAGAACAAGATCAGGCTGTAATGCCTCTAATGCATCCATGTTAATTGATAAATCAGGCCCAAGCTGTGGTAGATCTTTAACCGATGATGGCCAATCAGAATAATCATCAACTCCAACGAGCTGGTCTGTCAGCCCTAAATAGGCGACTAATTCTGTATTGCTAGGACAAATTGAAATTAAACGCATATTATTTTCTCCTATTCTTTTTAAGAGAAGTATAGCGAGAGTTCCCGTGATAGACAATGTGTGTGTATCGAGTCCATAAAAAAGTGGAGAAAACATTTGTTTTCTCCATCCTTTGTATAGGCTTATAGGAAACCGTCGATTAAGAAAGGGCAACTGCCTCGAGTGACTCTTCTTTTTTCACAATAGGACCCATTGCATTTGTGATGATTTGTTTGATATCCTCTAGTGTTGCTTTACGAGGGTTCGTCTCAGCACACACATCTAATAATGCATTTTTTGCTAAGATCTCAATATCCTCATCTTTTGCACCTAATTCACGGAAGCCGCTAGGAATATTTAAATCTTGTGATAACTTCTCAATAGCTGTAATAGCCTTTTCAGCCGCATCTCGCTTACTTAAACCCTCTACATTTTCTCCTAATAATTCAGCGATACGAGCAAAGCGCTCTGTACGTGCTGTGACATTAAATCGACAAACATGTGGCAATAAAATAGCGTTGCACACGCCATGTGGTAGGTTATAGAAACCGCCCAATTGATGAGCAATTGCATGAACATAGCCAAGTGATGCATTATTAAAGGCCATTCCCGCTAAAAATTGTGCATATACCATTTGTTCACGCGCTTCTATATCAGCTCCATTTGCATAGGCACGTGGTAGATATTCAGGAATTAGCTGAAGGACCTTTTCAGCACATGCGTCCGTGATTGGTGTAGCATTCGTAGAAACGAATGATTCAATAGCATGTGTTAGTGCATCAACCCCAGTAGCTGCCGTAAGAGCAGGAGGTAAACCAATCATTAATTCAGGATCGTTTATAGAAAGTAACGGTGTCACATGCTTATCAACAATGGCCATTTTTACTTTGCGTGCTGTATCTGTGATAATAGTGAAACGAGTCATTTCACTGGCAGTACCAGCAGTTGTATTAATTGCAATTAATGGCACAAGTGGATTTTGTGATTTATCAACGCCTTCATAATCATGAATGCGTCCACCATTCGAAGCAATAAGTCCGATACCTTTTGCTGCATCGTGTGCGCTGCCTCCTCCAAGAGAAACAATAGAATCACAGTTTTCCGCATGATACACGGAAATGCCATCTTCTATGTTTTGATCTGTTGGATTTGGTTCTGCTTTAGGGAAAATTGCTACATCAATTCCAGCAGCTGTAATGATGTTTGCAATTTGTTCTGAGAGACCTAATTTGTGTAGACCCTCATCTGTTACGATTAATGTCTTTTTCACTTCTAAATCATTTAAGCGTTTACCAACTTCTTGAATTGCTCCAGGTCCAAATAAGTTTGTTTTCGGCATAACAAATTGCTTTAGAACGTCTGACATATTTCCAACCCCTTTTAAAAAATTATTATTGCTTGAATGATGGTGAACCACCTTTCGCAATTCATCGTATTCTATTTTTTGTAAAAGTTCAACTCGTATTTTTATTAAAATTGTTAAATTTCTTCATGTTATTATTTTACAAAAAAGTTAAGGTGATGATAGGAGCATTGGAATGTTGTTTTGTTGTAGAATATTGAATTTAAAAAGGTTTTAAAAATATTTTACTATGAAAGTAAAATATATTTTTTGGAAAACAGTTCTATTTTGACGATCTAATGAATAGTAAATAACTGATATTTTGTTTTTATTATAAAGGTAGTGATTATGTTATTTTGAAACTATGTAATTGCTATTTTAAAGTACATAAAATTGCCACAATATAAGAGAAAAAATTATTGTTGGTTATAATAATCTGGGCAATGCGTCTGCTCTAAAAAAGTAGTGCATCATTTTGAAGAAATCAGTGAAAATAAAAATTCTTGCTTTGGATTAAATTTATAGTTAGAATAGTTGATAGTTAGATAATCTAATTAAAAGGTGATTGTAATGACAAAAAGTAAGAAATCGTACACACATGAAGATGATTTACCTGTATTAGGGGTAGAGCCGTATTTTGAACTGATTCAAACGTCTTCTTCAAGTGATACAAATCGAGAAGATGCCAAGCTGGGATTAATGTTGTTATGGTTAAGTGATTATGTGCTGGATGTAGCAGACAATGAGTTAGCTCCTTTTGGCATTACGGAAAGTAAATTAGACTTATTACTATTGCTGACTCTACATGAAGATAGACGAGCGACTCCATCAGCTTTAGCTCAACGATTAGGAATTACGAGAGCATCAGCAACGTCAATGCTTGATTGGCTAGAAAAGAGAAATCTTGTTGTACGGAATCATAGTAAAGAAGATCGGAGGAAGGTCTATGTAAGTTTAACGGATGAAGGTCGTGCTTTTATAACGAAAGTGTTACCGACTTATTGGTCGTCATGTGCTTCTAATTTAATTGATTTGGAACCTGATGAACGAAAAGTATTTGAAAAGCTAGTGAGTAAATTATTAAAATCTATACAAAGAAAATTAAAGGTGGAACGTTAAACTGTAGCTATGTTGGTACAGTTTAATTTTTAATCGTTTAATTAGATTATCTAACTATAAGTTAATCGAACTAAAAAGGTGATGTATTTAAATGAACATTGTAATTTCAGGAAATCGAGCAAATTATGCTTTAATGACAACTATTTTATCCTGGACAGGTATGGTAGTGATGTCGAGTCTCTATTTAACAATACCTCTGATTAGTGTATTCAGTGATTATTTTCATATTTCATTGACTAAAGCGGGTTTTACATCTAGTGTTTTTTCACTTGGATTTGCACTAGGGTGTTTTTTCTATGGTGCGATATCAGAAAAATATGGTCGTAAAAATATCATTGTATTTGGGCTTTTTTCATTAAGCGTAATAACGTTACTTCTAGGTTTAGTTAATGACTTTTCTTTTATCCTTCTATTGAGAGGATTACAGGGGCTTGCGGCAGCAACATTTTCACCAGTAGCACTTGCCTATACTCTTGAGGTTTTTCCAAATGATCGAAAAGTTGGGGCAGTAGGTTTTATCAGTACGGGATTTCTTGTAGCGGGTATAGTTGGTCAGGTGTTTAGTGGATATGTAAGCGACCATAGTCATTGGCATGTCATCTTTTATGTACTTGCTGTAGTGTATGTTATGACTGCTTTGTTAGTCGTGTGGATCTTACCGAAGGGAATAATTCAGAATGAAACTAAAAATATATGTGCTCCTCTGAAGAGAATTGGTATTATTTTCACCAATAGAAATTTGATCTTTAGTTATATCATTGCGTTTGCATTATTAATGTCATTTGTCAGTATGTACATTATTTTAGGGGCTTATTTAACGAGTGATTTCTTTGGTATGAAAAGTCAGAACCTTATCTACATTCGTATCTTTGGGGTAGTGGGGATGGTTATGTCACCATTTGCGGGGAAAATAGCAAAGCGTTTTAATGTGCTGTTTGTACTGAAAATGGCCTTAACTCTCGCGATTATTGCACTGACCGCGATGAGCTTTATTTCAACTATAGCTGGTTTAACCATCAGTAGTATTTTATTTGTTGGTGGGATTGCCCTTGCTGTTCCTTCATTAGTAACGCTTGTTAGTCAGTTAGGTTGGAATATGGGAGGGATTGCAGTTTCTATGTACACAGTAATTTTATTTGCTGGAACAAGTGTTGCACCGTTCATATCTGCTTATTTCATACAATTTGGTAGCTTTACTGTAGCCTTCCTCCTACTTGCTACAATACTCGGTACTGGATTAGTTTTTGCGCTAATGATTAAAAGCGGAAAAAACGTAGGTTCTAATTGATTGTTCATAGAAAAAAAGCCCTGAAGCCTTGGTATACAAGGGATTTCAGGGCTTTTATTAGCATCAATTGATTAACGAGAGTAGAACTCTACGATGAATGCTTCGTTGATTTCAGCTGATAATTCAGAACGCTCTGGAAGGCGAGTGAATGTACCTTCTTTTTTGTCAGCATCGAATGTTAAGTAGTCAGGTACGAAGTTGTTTACTTCGATTGCTTCTACTACTACAGCAAGGTTTTGAGATTTTTCACGAAGAGAAATCGTTTGACCTGGTTTTACGCTGTATGATGGGATATCAACGCGTTTGCCATCTACTAAGATGTGACCGTGGTTAACTAATTGACGAGCTCCACGACGAGTACGAGCTAAACCTAAACGGTAAACTAAGTTGTCAAGGCGAGTTTCAAGAAGGATCATGAAGTTTTCACCGTGAACACCTTTCATTTTACCAGCGCGGTTAAATAGAGTACGGAATTGACGTTCGTTCATACCATACATATGACGAAGTTTTTGTTTTTCTTGAAGTTGTAAACCGTATTCTGATAATTTTTTACGTTGGTTTGGACCGTGTTGTCCTGGTGCGTAAGGACGTTTTTCGATTTCTTTACCTGTACCGCTTAGTGAGATACCAAGACGACGTGATAATTTCCAAGATGGACCTGTATAACGAGACATATTGTTGTCTCCTCCTTTAAATTTGGTTTTTTTGTTGTAAAACAAAAACCAGTAGTACCCATTCTTACACGCATTTTATTTTCATGTACTTTCGCCTATGCAGCCGTTAGGTTACACAATACACCATCTAATTTTCATTGCTGATCATCTAAGTAGTTGTACATCAGAAAATAGAGGAATAAAATACAATCATAAGCTTATACCACTGCTGCGTTTATTTTACACAACCTCCATTGTAACTGCTTTGGACAAGGACGTCAATTATTAGCTAGTAAAAAAATATAAAAGAACATAGTAGGAAATTCCTCACTACCTATTTAAAATAATATGGGAATAGTTAATGATACGCTGTGTTATGTAAATTGTAAAAGTAAGGGATAATTACATAGTCAAAATGACACAAATTATGTATAATATATTATAAGTTAATAGTAATTGATTTGGACGTTATATAGAAAAGGTGATTTCATGACAGACCATTTACAAACGCTAAAATATATAAAATCTGATGTTTTGAGCTTTTGGGTGAGTTCTTATGAAGAACAAACTAGTTTTAATGGGTATTTTTGTTCATTGAAACAGTTTCTAAAGAAGCGCTTGAAAATTGATAATGCTGCTTTTCTTAGTTTTGAAGGTAATTCCTTAATCCCAATCGAAGAGATGGCTTCATTAACAATTGAAACAAAGCTAAATGCTGTGTCATGGCTGATGATCGAAGCTAGTTTTTATCAACAAAAAGTAGTGAAAATTCCTTATATATTGAAAGCAAGACAGGCCTATTCAATGATGACAGATATGGTGCTTTTCCAAGCAGAGGGCAAAAATCCCATTGGTATATTACTTGTGGAGGCAACAGAGTCTTGGACAGACTTTATGACCTCGGAGTATGGTGAAGAGTGTATAGAAACACTTTCAAAGGTTCTTCAAATGATTAGAGACAATTTAGATGTCAAAATAAATGAAGACCAATATAGAAAACTATATAACATGACTGACTTATTTCATTCAACAATGGATATTGATTTAATTTTAGAAAATGTATTAAAAAATATACGGGATAATTTTCCTGAGTTTAATGTGGAGCTTATTTTATCGAATGATCAAGATCGACACACGACCATCGATATTAAGCTTTTTGATTATTTATCAGAAAGACCTGCTACAATTGAAGCCTTTGTATCAGGAGAGTTGACGACAGAGCTAGCGAGCGATTTAAATTGTCGGTTGTTAAATGCACCGATTAAGGGTAGGCAAGCTATTTATGGCATCTTGCAAGTAAGTGCACCCACCACTTATCTTTTTTCAACAACCGAAAAAGATTTTGTACGGATGCTGGCACAAGCTTCAGGAAATGCTCTTGAAAATGCAAAGTTATATCATCAATCGCATCGCCTCGTAAGTGATTTACAACTCATCAATGAAACTTCGCATCGTTTAAATATGCGAATTGACATTCATGAAATGTTACTTTTCCTACAAAAGCAGTTACTGAAATCCTTTCAGCCAATGGAAGTATGTTTCGCATTTAAAAAACACGATACATTTGAAATAACAGGTGCAAGTACCTCCCTGTTCCATTCAGAAAACGGTCAAAGTTATATAAAACATGTTGAACAGCACTTTGCTCAAACGAATGATCCACTATTTGTTGCCGATTTCAGCCGTCTAACTCCTAATCAAATTGAGTATCGCTCTATTATGGCGATTCCTATACTTATGGAGGAAAAGATTAATGGTTTTAGTATTGTCTTACATAAAGAGCCATATTTCTTTTCATTCGATAGTTTCAAATTAATGCAATCTTTAATTCACCATTCATCATTAGCCATTGCAAACTCAATTTTACGAACACAGCTTCAGGAAATGGTCGATTTGGATCATTTAACGAAACTGTATGCTCGTAGTTACCTCGATCAGTTTGTAGAAAAATCACTTGAATATGATCAATCTGGTATGTTTTTGTTAATTGATATTGATAATTTTAAACGCATTAATGATACGTATGGTCACCAAGTTGGAGATAAGATTCTTGTTCAGATTGCGGTTCAATTAAAAGAGACTATTGGAAGTCGTGGGATTTGTGCAAGATGGGGTGGAGAAGAAATGTCTGTCTATGTCCCTAACATCGATGAAAAAGAAGCTTTAGAATTAGCATCAACCATTGTGGAAGTCATCCCAAGTACCACAGATCCACAAGTAACCATTTCTGCGGGTCTTATAACATGGGATGAGCGAGATCGACCAGCATTCCAATCTGTGTTTTTACATGCAGATACAGCCTTGTATGAGGCGAAAAACAGTGGGAAAAATCGCTTTTGTACTCACAATGGATCGTTCCAAACGAATTCATAGGATTATAAAGCAAAACGTAAATGGTTGTTTAAATAAATCGCCCTGAAATGACAATATAAAACATTTCAGGGCAATTTTTAATATTGTATTATAAATGGTTAAGGAGTGTTTTAACAAATTCCTCTAGGCCATTACGATCTTCCTCTGAAAAGCGATTCACGATAGGACTATCGATATCTAACACACCAATAATTTCACCTTGCTTCATTAGCGGTATAACAATTTCAGACTGCGATGCAGCATCACAGGCAATATGCCCTGGAAAATCATGTACATCTTTTACAACAACTGTTTCTCTTGTTGCCACAGCTGTACCACAAACACCACGCCCAATAGGAATTCTAACACAGGCAGGAAGACCCTGGAATGGTCCTAACACAAGCTCATTATCCTGCAAGAGATAAAAACCAACCCAGTTAATGTTCGTTAAAAATTGATTTAACAGAGCAGAGGCATTACTTAAATTGGCGATTTGATTGGTTTCGCCAGCTAATAGTGCATCTAATTGTTTTGATAATGTCAGATACTGGTCAGCAATTGATCCTTCGTAATTAATTTGTGTAAACATACTAAGCACCTCGTTTAAAAGTTATTTAAATTGGTAATATAACATTATAGTGTTGATGTAAATCTTCTGCGCAATGTGCATCTGAACCAAATACATATGGTAGTTTAATAGTTTGACTATAATTGATAAGGGCAAATGGTGGATAAGGCTCCTGACAATATTGTTTACTTAAACCTGCACTATTTAAATCTAATTCATAGCCCGCGAATTTCATGCTGTCTAATACTTCTTTGATACGTGGGGTGTCATTGATTTTTTCGTTGTGCGCTAGTTGGAATTTATGAATAAGTGATGGATGTCCAATCCGTTTTGGTTTGTATGGTCCAAGATCTGCTCTAATCGATTGTAGGACAGTATCATAATATAAATCATATACCAGTTCAACAGAGCCAACTTTTTTTGAAAAATCAATAAAGCATTCAGAAGAAAAGTCGATACATACAAAGGTATCTTGCCATTTTAAAAAATGGACTGATAAAATAGCGTCATCTAAAAGATGTCCATAGGTATCAAGGAATTGACGAGTTTCTTGTTCGTAGCCTTGGATGTAGTCAACTTCTAGTCCGATGCGGATACGAATATCTTGTGCATACTGTTGTTGTAGATGTTGCAATTCTTCAATGTAAGACATGAGATCATCAGGATTCATGCCACTATCTTGTTGCGGGGTTGGATCGACAAAACTTTTGGGCAATGGGGCGTGTTCTGTAAATGTTATATCTGTGAAATGTTGAGAAATTGCTTTTTCAATATATTGCTTGAATGAGTCCGTAGTGCCATGTGGACAAAAAGGACTATGTATATGCCCATCACGTTTCATAATTTAACACTCCTTTAGCTCTATAGATACGCTATTTAAATATTTCACAATAGCGAAAATACAGTTTTCTGAAAAACACTTAAATTTTAGTACAAAAGGCGAAAACATAGTATATAATAAATACAACTAGCCAATTCGTTTATTGTAGAATAGGAGGCTTACGATGGAGTATATCATCATTCCGATTATCCTACTATTAATTTTAGCCATAGTAGGATTTATGATGCGAAGAAAACATGTTGCAATTATTGCAAAACTAGAAAATGAAAAATTACAAATACAACATAATCCTATAAATGAAGAAATTTCAAAAGTAAAATCTTTAAACATGAACGGTGAAACGGAAGAAATGTTTGAACGATGGCGCAATACTTGGGATGAAGTCATCGACGTACATATGACTAAAATCGATTCTCTTCTATTTGATGCTGAGGATCAAATTAATCGACTTCGTTTTAAAAGGGCAACTTTAATAGAACGTGAAATTGAAGATTACATTGAGAAATGCGACCAAGATAAAAATAAAATTTTAGAAGAACTGAATGAATTAATTGGCAGCGAAGAAAAAAATCGAATTGAAATCGAACAATTAAAAGAATACTATCGCTCTGCAAGAAAGACATTGCTGGCTCATCAGCATTCATTCGGTGTAGCATTACCTGCATTAGAGAAGAAGCTAGAGACATTTGTTCAAAAATTTGAAGAGTTCGATGTCCTAACGAATGAAGGTAATTATTTGCAAGCGCGAGAAATTGTCATTAGCTTAAATCAAGAATCGCAGCAGACATTCGAATATATTAATGATGTTCCAACCATCTTAACGGAAATTCAAGTGAAGCTACCAGGTGCGGTTCAGGAATTGCGTAATGGTCAGCGTGAAATGGAAGACCAATCTTACTATTTACAGCATTTAGAATTGACAGATGCACTTAATAAATATGAAAAAGAATTCGAGGCATTAAAACTCGAACTTGCAGAGCTGAATTTAAAAGTTGTTAAACCGCGTGTGACAGAAATAAATGAAGAAATCGACCATTTTTATGATTTACTTGAAAAAGAGGTTATTGCTAAAAATTATGTAGATCAAAATTGTGATCGTTTATTAAGTTCTATTACCAATGTCATTTCTTCAACAAAATTAGTGAATGACGAGGCAACGTATGTACAGCAAAGTTATCATTTAAATGAAAAAGATGCCGAAATTCCAAAAGCCGCTTTAAAACAATTGGAAGCACTGCAACGTCGCTATGATCTATTAGCTATGCGAGTTAGGGAAGAAAAATCAGCTTATTCTAGCTTACAGGAAGAGTTAATCGAAATTAGTGAAGAGCTTGAACGAATTCACGAAGAACAAGGTCATCTATCGAATACAATGAAGAAACTTCGAATAGATGAAAATAAGGCACGCGCTCAAGTCGAAAACTTAAAGAAAATATTACAGGATACTGATCGTTTATTGAACAAGGCAAATATTCCAGGAATTCCTGAGGAGATGGATGCACGGCTTGATGAGGCAGCAGAGCACATCTATGTTGTCATGCAAAGCTTGCAAGAAGTACCACTTAATATGGGTACTGTTCATAATAATCTAAATGCAGCAACACTCTGTGTAGAGGATGTTAAAGTAAAGGCACATGAGTTAATAGAAAATGTGATGCTCATTGAGCGTATTATTCAGTACGGTAATCGCCATCGCGCATCGAACCCAAAATTGAACGGACGTTTAAGAGAAGCAGAAGAGGCTTTCCATCAATTCCGTTATGCAAAGGCTTTAGAAGAAGCCGGTACAGCAGTGGAAGAAATGGAGCCAGGTGCCTTAAAGCGTATTCAAGAAATGGTTGCCGAAGAATTCATAGCAAAATAATTCAAATAACATTTTGAGCTGTCTAAAAAGTATAGCGATTACTTTTTAGACAGCTTTCTATTTATGCTTAGATTAGGATGTGATTCAGTATGAAATTGTCCATCAAAGAAATGAATGAACATTTCGCAAGTGAAATTTTACAATGGCAATATGTAGCACCTTACGATTTTTACAATAATGAATTATCGGGTGAAAATGTACAAGAAATGCTTGATAATCCTTACTTTGCGATCTTTAATAATCATAGTGAACTAATTGGCTATTATTGTACAGGTAAAGCAGCCCAAGTGCCAAAAGGGCAAGGTTTTGGGGCGTATGAAGAAAACTGTATAGATATTGGAATTGGGTTGAAGCCAAATCTAACGGGTCAAGGATTAGGAACGGCATTTTTTTCGTTTATTGTTCAAACAGTTCAAGAAGAATATCAGCTGCCATTACGTTTAACAGTTGCACTATTTAATAAGAGAGCAATCCATCTTTATGAAAAATTTGGTTTTGTTAAAGCAATTGAATTTAGAACACCAACAGAGTTTGTCACGATGGTGAAAAAAATGTAGGATATCAATTAAAATTTAAATAATTGTTAAAGTTAGTGGTCAATCGCCAAAGATTGCGTTATGATAAATACCGTTAAATCAACGTTTTGAAAGTGTGTGAAAAGTTATGGTTAATACAATTTATTTGGATAATAGTGCAACAACTAAGCCTTTAAAAGAGGTTATGCAGGCTTTTATGGTTGTAAATGAGCAGTATTATGCCAACCCTGCTTCCATCCATGCTATGGGTGTTGAAGCAAATGATTTATTAATACGTGCGCGTGAGCAAGTAGCAGATATTTTGCAGACAGAGGCAAAAAATGTGCTATTTACTTCAGGTGGTACAGAATCAAATAATGCAGCTATTTTTGGAATAGCACGTAGTAATACGCATATAGGAAAGCATATTTTAACGACTGAAATTGAACATCCATCAGTGCTAGAAACAATGAAACAACTTGAAAAAGAGGGCTATGATGTTGAATATCTTCGTGTCGATCGAAGAGGGGTGATTTCTCTAGATGAGCTTCGTACTAAAATACGAAAAGAAACAATTTTAGTTAGCATCATGCATGTGAATAATGAAATGGGTGCAATTCAGCCTATTAAGGAAGCAGCAAAAATGATTCATGAAATGAGTCGTGCTGCCTTTCATGTTGATGCTGTGCAAAGCTTTGGGAAATTAGCAATATCCTTTAAAGAAGAAGGACCTGACTGTATTTCTATCTCTGGTCATAAAATTCATGGCTTTAAAGGCTCAGGAGTGTTAGCATTCCGTAAACCCATAAGATGGCAGCCCTTTGCTCTTGGTGGAGGTCAGGAATTTGGTATGCGTAGTGGTACTGTAGCAGTTCCGCAAGCTGTTGCTTTAGCGAAAGCGGCTCGACTTGCTGTTGAAACAATGAACGAACGCACAAATAAATACCGTCAATGGCACGATGAAATCCGAACTCAGCTAGAAAGTTATGGCGAAGCAGTCCATGTTTTATCAACCCCACAGGGAGCTGCGCATATTGTGTCATTTAGTGTTCGTGATTTAAAAGGGGAAGTCATTATTAATGCTATGCAAAAACGTGGTGTCATTGTGTCGACATCAAGTGCATGTTCTTCCAAGCAAACGAAAACAAGTCATGTCGTCGAGGCGCTTCACCTTGATGAGCATTATAAAAAAGGCGTGATTCGCCTTAGCTTTGGCGCACATAACACAATAGAAGATATAGAAAACTTTAAACAAGTACTAGCAGAAGTAATGTTGGAACTCAAAGGAGAAAATAAGTAAATGATTTGGAAAGAAATTTTAATTAGATATGGTGAGCTTTCTACAAAAGGTCGCAACAAAATGGATTTTATCCGCCGTTTACGTGAAAATATTCGTCATGCCTTTGCAGATTTAGGACAACTGCATATTCGCACAGAACGTGACCGTATGTTTATTGCCATAGAAGACGAAGCACAAATGCAAATGCTAATTACAGGTTTACCTAAAATTTTTGGTATTCAATCATTTAGCCCTGTCGCTGCATGCGAAAAAGATATGGACAGTATGAAAAAGCTCGCTATCACTATTATGGAGACATTTAAAGATGAGCCACATACATTTAAAGTAGAGGTAAAACGTACTGATAAAACATTTCCTTTAGAATCTCATGCCATCCAACGTGAGATCGGTGGCTATGTTTTACCACAATTTCAAAATTTATCTGTTAAAGTGAAGCAGCCTGATATTGAGCTACGTGTAGAAGTTCGCCATGATGCAACTTATATGATGGCACAAGTCATTCCTGGTGCAGGTGGAATGCCTGTAGGATCAAATGGCAAGTCTTTATTAATGCTATCTGGCGGTATTGATAGCCCTGTCGCGGGTTATTTAATGATGAAGCGTGGTGTGCGATTAGAGGCAATTCACTTCTTTAGTCCACCTTATACAAGCCAAAATTCATTGGAAAAAGTTAAAGTGCTTGCCAATGAATTAACAAAATTTGGTGCTAGTATTCGTTTGCATGTCATTCCTTTTACTGAAATACAAGTTCTTATTAAAGAAAAAGTACCTTCTAATGTATCGATGACGACAACACGCCGAATGATGTTGAAGGTTGCTGATCAGGTGCGTGAGGAAATTGGTGCACTTGCTATTGTAACGGGCGAAAGTCTTGGACAAGTGGCGAGTCAAACGCTTGAAAGTTTAACAGCAATAAACGCAGTAACAAATACACCTATCCTTCGTCCGCTGATTTCAACAGATAAATTAGAAATTATTGATATTGCAGAAAAAATCGGCACATACGAAACATCTATTCAGCCATTTGAAGATTGCTGCACGATTTTTACACCAGCAAGTCCAAAAACAAAACCGAAGCTTGAAAAGGTTGAGCATTATGAAAGCTTCTCTGACTTTGATGAATTGATCGAGCGAGCAGTGAAGAATCGCGAGGTCTATATTTTCCCTAAGAAAGAAGAACAACAAGATAAATTTGCAGATCTACTATAAGGATTCAAAAGCTGTCTCAAAGCCCATTTTGAGACGGCTTTTTTGTATGGATATTGTTATTCCAATAGAGGTACAATTTACCTCTAAATTTTTTGTATTAAAAATCTAATATCGCACATTCTATATTCACAAGGAGGTGAGAAACATGGCTTCAAACAACAACCGTAGTTCAAACCAGCTTGCAGTACCTGGTGTACAACAAGCACTAGATCAAATGAAATACGAAATTGCACAAGAATTTGGTGTTCAATTAGGAGCTGAAGCTTCAGCTCGTGCCAACGGTTCCGTTGGTGGTGAAATCACTAAACGTCTTGTACAAATGGCAGAATCTCAATTAAAAGGTATGCCAAACAACAATCAATAAATGCTGATTAAGCATTTATAAACTTAAAACCAGTGACCGTAAAAGGCACTGGTTTTAGTTTGTTTATTGATCATTTATTTATACGAGATAAGGATCTAAATGTAGCTACTGTATGATCAACATCTTTGCTTTGACAAATAGCTGAAATAACAGCAACACCATCAACCCCCGTTTGAAATACAGAATGTGCATTTGTGAAATTTATTCCACCAATTGCTACAATTGGTAATTCAGGATGTAATGAATGTGCCTCCTGTAAAAAAGATGTACCACATGGTGGTTGTGCATCACTTTTAGAGGATGTTGGAAAGATTGGACCGATACCAACATAATCAGCTTGATGGTTAATAGCTATTTGCAATTCTTCCTCGCAATGGACAGATACACCAAGAATCATATTCCCGATTCTTTTACGTGCTACACTTACAGGTAAATCATCTTGTCCGATATGAACACCATCAGCCCCTAGTCGTATCGCTAGATCAACATCGTCATTAATGATAAAGGGCACATGATAGTGATGACATAGTTTTTGACATTGGCGTGCAAATTGTTCATACGCAAGTCCAGTTAACGCGTGAGGACCTTTTTCACGAAATTGAAACATTGTAATGCCTGCTTGCAAGGCTTTTTCTAGGATATAGATAGGTTGTTCTTGAGGAGGAACATTGCTCGTACCCATAATAAAATAGAGCTCCAAATCCTCACGTTTCATGAATAATCACCTCACAGCCTTCCTTATACTGTTGATAAGCAAAATGATTAGTGGGTCCATGACCATTTCCAATCGATAAATTAAACATAATAGCTAATTGGATAAATTTTTTAGCTTCTATTATGGCATTTTCCAGAGCAAATCCTTGTCCAAGAAAAGCAGTAAGTGCTGCGGAAAATGTACATCCAGTACCATGCGTATTTTTTGTTTGGATTCGTGGAGACTGCAAAGAAAAAGAACGTCCATTTTTGCAAAATACATAATCAATGGCATAAAGTGGATCTGCTAAATGACCACCTTTAATGATGACACATTGTACACCTAGCTGTAACAAGCTTTGAGCTACTTCTTTCATATCTTCAAAATGATGAATAGATCTCCCAGTAAGTGTCTCTGCCTCGGGTATATTGGGCGTAACAACCGTAGCAAGTGGTAATAAAGTTGAGCGTAAGGCATCGATAGCTTCTTGCTGTAATAGGCTTTCCCCACCTTTTGCAATCATCACCGGATCAACAATCAGCGGAATGTTTAGCTCCCTGATCTTGTGTGCAATTGCT
This sequence comes from Lysinibacillus sp. AR18-8, assembly GCF_001705465.1. Classification (NCBI taxonomy): domain Bacteria; kingdom Bacillati; phylum Bacillota; class Bacilli; order Caryophanales; family Bacillaceae; genus Lysinibacillus; species Lysinibacillus sp. AR18-8. Next base: position 111,591 of record NZ_MDGU01000014.1, on the reverse strand, counting down.
TTGATAATTTCTGAGGAATAAAGCATTCCTGTTTTAATCGCAGCGATTGGAAAATCTTCTACTAAGGCCTCTAATTGTTTTTTTATAAAGGAAACGTCAATAGGGCAAACACCTGTTACACCCAAAGTATTTTGAGCAGTTAGAGCAGTAATAACAGAAGTACCGAACACTTCTAATTCCTGAAATGTTTTTAAATCAGCCTGTATACCCGCGCCACCACCACTATCTGAGCCAGCGATTGTTGTTACAATATGCATGAAGCTGCACCATCCTTTGATAAGCGATGTATAGCATTGAGTAAGGCTATTTGAAAATCACCAATGTCTGCAGTAAATGCGGATGCCAGTACACCTGCTTTTTTATAGTAAGTAAGTGTTTCTGTTAATTGTTGGTAAGGATTATGGCTTACACTATAGGCTGCGCCACAAATTGCGCTAAGTAAACAACCTGTACCCGTTACTTCCGTCATTTGTGGATGACCACCAGCGATCCATTGGCTATGCTTGCCATCAGTTATAAAATCGCGTTCTCCTGTGACAATAACAATGCATTGATAGCGTTGAGCCAATGATGTGGCTTCTAATTCCATAGCGATAGTGCCATGACCACTATCAACACCTTTTTGTTGCCAATTTACACCAACTATTGCTGCTAGCTCGCCGAGATTACAGCGAATCACGGCAAAGTGTATGTTTTCCAGTAAGTATTTTACGGTTTCCTTACGATAAGTTGTGGCTCCAACTCCGACAGGATCTAAAATAACAGGAATACCAAGTTTATTGGCTTTTTCACCTGCTAATAACATGGCACTTTTTGTGCGATCATTAAGTGTTCCAATATTAATTAATAATGCTTGAGCAATGGCCACCATCTCCTCTACCTCTTGGTAGTCATCGGCCATTACTGGTGAAGCACCTATCGCTAATAAACCATTTGCTTGAAAATTTGCCACTACATAATTGGTTATACAATGGATAAGTGGTTGCTGTTGACGAATTGTTTGAAAAATCATTGTAGTCCTCCTTTAGGGATGGACGTAAGCATGCAAAAAAGGCTCTTTTTGTGTAAAAATGCACGAAAAGAGCCTTTCATCTGAAAACGATGTTTATTGCTCCCTACGTCAGTATTAACTAACAGGTTCAAAGGGTCAGGTTTTACCTTCTCAACTCTTACGAGTCCCCCTGCAATCTTGCTTTTAGTTGACCAAAATGTACCATACTTTTCATTTGTATTCAATAGCAAGTTTTCCTATAGATAAAATGTGACCGATGCCATATAGGAGGGTATGATAGTTGTCATGACTTTACCGAAATTAAGCACAAACCATTGAAAATGCTGAAAAAAGAGTTTTATAATGTGTCATAACAAAAGGGGGCAATTGCCATGAAAAGACAAGATTTAGTTGCACCAGAATGGTATAACATAGTAGAAGAAATTGAAAAATATGCTCAGGATGCAGCCAAAAATGCTTTAATCATTTATGAAGAAAACCAAGACATCCAATGTATTACATATGCACATTTATTGGAAAAAGCGAATCAAGCAGCACATGTATTCACCAAGCAAGGTTTAAAGAAAGGTGATGTCATTTTAGTAATGGTACCACGTTCGGTTGAAGCATATATTGTGTATATTGCTGCATTGAAAGCGGGTTTAACTATTATTCCAAGTTCTGAGATGTTAAGAACAAAGGATATTGAGTATCGAATTCATCATGCAAATGCTAAAGCAGTTATTGCATTTGAACCCTATATTGAACAGTTCGATAAAGTGGGAAATTTACAAGACATACTGCAATTTGTCATAGGGAATGCACATGAACCTTGGCAGAACATACTTGAAAAAATGAATAATCAACCTACAACCTACATAAATCCTATCCCAACAAAAAGCACAGACAATGCATTTTTAGCCTATACAAGCGGAACAACAGGAAATCCAAAAGCAGCAGTGCATACGCATAGTTGGGGCTATGCTCATTTACGAACAACAGCACCACATTGGTTGGGTGTACAAGAAAATGATATTGTTTGGGCGACTGCAGCACCAGGGTGGCAAAAATGGATTTGGAGTCCATTTCTAGCTACTTTAGGCAGTGGTGCTACTGCATTTGTCTACAAAGGTAAATTTGAAGCAGCTTCTTATTTAGCATTGCTTGAGAGATTCAAAATCAATGTACTATGCTGTACACCAACTGAATATCGTTTTATGGCAGCGCTTGAAAATTTACATGAATATGATTTAAGTGCAATTCGCCAAGCTGTATCAGCTGGTGAGCCATTAAATAGTGAGGTTATTAGAGTATTCTTGGAAACATTCAAATTACAAGTGCGAGATGGCTATGGACAAACGGAAAATACATTATTGGTAGGCACAATGGTAGGGATGGAAGCGAGAGTTGGCTCTATGGGAAAACCTACTCCTGGCAACACTGTTGAAATTATTAATGATTTGGGCAAACCTGTTACAATCGGAGAAGTTGGTGATATTGCTGTTCATCGCGAAACGCCAGCACTCTTTAAAAAATATTTAAATGATCCTGAACGTACAAATTTACAATTTCGTGGGGATTGGTATATTACAGGAGATCGTGCTTATAAAGATGAAGATGGCTACTTTTGGTTTGACGGACGAGGAGACGATGTTATTATATCCTCAGGCTATACAATTGGCCCTTTTGAAGTAGAGGATGCTTTAATGAAACATCCAACTGTAAAAGAGGCTGCTGTTATAGCGAGCCCTGATAAAGTAAGAGGAAATATTGTCAAAGCATTTATTGTTCTGCGCAATGGTGAAAAAGGTGATGGAGCGCTTATTCAAACACTCCAAAGTCATGTTAAATCATTGACTGCTCCTTATAAATATCCACGTGCTATTGAATTTGTAGAGGAACTACCAAAAACATCTTCTGGGAAAATTAGACGTGTCGAATTACGACAACAAGAAATCAAACACCTCCAATTATAATATTTCCTGGGAAATAATGTCGAAAATCAAAGTTCATCAAAGGTATGGACTTTGATTTTTTTATTTTTTTTAGGTAAGGTAATATGAGGAAATACATAGCTTAAAGCTTTTTGTGTTTAATTATTGCAAAAAGATGAAACAAATTGGCAAGTCATACGTATTACGTGTTGAGGAGGCGGAAAGACATGAATGTAAAAAGGTGGGTTGCTTTAGTAGTGGCTGGTGTTCTTTTACTATTTTCGTTAGGAATTAATACCATTTTTGCGCTATTTAAAGCAGATTTCCTAGGTAATTTTGATAGCTTAATGGCAGGTAATAGCTTAGATGTATATGAAAATGTCATTGAAGGGGAGAATTTTGATAAGCGAATTGCTTATTTAAAGGTAGATGGAACGATTCAAGATATCGGCTCAAGTACATTGTGGCAACCAGTTGCCTATGATCATCAATTTTTCTTAGAACAATTGGATAATATTTTATATGATGAGTCCATACAGGGGGTTGTTTTAAGCGTTAATTCACCAGGTGGTGGTGTAAAGGAATCTGCAGATATCTATAAAAAGCTACTAAAAATAAAAGAAGAACGACAAATTCCAATTTATGTATCAATGGATTCTATGGCAGCTTCAGGTGGTTATTATATTTCTGCACCAGCAGATAAAATATTTGCCCATCGTGATACAATAACAGGCTCTATTGGTGTCATCATGCAATCAATTAACTATCAAGAGCTGGCTGAAAAAGTAGGGGTCAAATTTGAAACGTTTAAATCGGGAGAGCATAAAGATATGCTAAGTCCAATGCGTGAAGTGACAGCAGAGGAACGTGCAATGATGCAAGATATGATTAATGAAACGTACGAAGAATTTGTAGATATTGTAGAGCAGGGACGTAATATGTCTGAAGCAGAAGTGAAGAAGGTTGCAGATGGTCGTATTCTTGGCGGTACAAAAGCACTTGAAGCAGGGTTAATTGATGAAATTGGTGATGAAGAAGCGGCCATTGCAGCTCTTCGTGAGGATTATGGACTTGAAGATGCGGCTTTATTTGAGTATTCATACGATATGGGTGGCTGGCAATCATACGTAGGTATGAAAATTGGCTCCATGTTCGGTCCCTCTGCCGAAGAAAAAATGCTAATGAAAATCATGACGGACTATAGCGCTCCGAAAATGATGTATCTATATGGGGAATACTAAGGGGGAGAGCACAATGACAAACAATGAAATTGTTATGCAAGGTTCACCTCATTGGAAAATGGCTTCTATATAAACACTTCAGGAGAATCAGCACATGAAAAAAACTATGCATTAAAAACTGCTGGTTTTTGGGTACGATTTTGGGCATTTTTATTAGATGGATTCATCATTTCTGCTGTAGGTGGAATACTCGTCAATCCTATCTTCTATTTAATGGATTGGTCTTTATCTGATTCGGTTTGGTATGCGCCAATTTCTATTATTACAGCAATTTTCTACTATAGCTATTTTGTGCTGATGACCAAGTTCTTTGGGCAAACACTAGGGAAAATGGTGTTCGGATTACGTGTAATTTCATTAAAGCACGATCAGCTAACTTGGTCAGATGTGTTATTCCGTGATTGGATTGGTCGTATCATCAATAATATTTTTATGCCACTGTATATTTTGGTAGTGATTTTGCCAGAAAATCAAGGCTTACATGATTATTTTGCCGATACAACAGTGGTGCACGAAAAGATCTTTATTGAAAAGGCTTCAACACCGACTACTTTACCAAAACAAGAAGAACATATAGAAATTACTGTGCAAGAAGAAAAAATAGACTTAGCCAAGCTAGAGGAAAAAAATGAACAATAAACATAAGACTGTCTCAAATTAGGAGACAGTCTTATCTATTTCTAAGTATGTAAGCTATCATAGTTGCAATTAATTCCCTTCATTTAGTAATATTATGTACATATGATGATTAGGAGGCGTTTAGATGGCACAAGTAACATTTAAAAATGGTCCAGTGACACTAGTAGGAAATGAAGTAAAGGTGGGCGATCAAGCTCCAGATTTTACGGTATTAGCGAATGACCTATCACCTGTAACATTAAATGATTCAGAAGGAAAAATTCGTTTATTTAGTGTTGTACCATCATTAGATACTGGTGTATGTGATGCGCAAACACGTCGATTCAATGAGGAAGCAGCGAACTTAGGTGATAATGTAGTCATTTATACAGTATCTGTGGATCTTCCATTCGCTCAAAAGCGTTGGTGTGGTGCAGCAGGTATAGATGCAGTCCAAACTGTATCAGATCACCGCGACCTTTCATTTGGTGAGGCATATGGCGTATACATTCAAGAATTACGTCTTCTGACACGTGCAGTATTCGTTGTGGATGCAAACAATAAAGTAACATATGTTGAATATGTACCTGAAGCTACAGATCATCCAAACTATGAAGCGGCCATTGCAGCTGTCAAAGCACTAGCATAATAAGCTGCTTTTAGGCTAAGATAATACTAGACAAAGGGGCTGTGACAAGTGTTTGTCACGGCTCTTTTCTGCGTGAAAGGAAGTTAGATATGGAAAATATCGAAAAGTTATTTGGTTTGCTAAATGAGCATGCCGAAAAAATCGAAAAAGAACACAATATAACGTTACTAGAAGGATTATTAGATGGGTTAGAGGCATGGCTTGATGGCGAAGTTAATTTTTCTCAAAAAGATGCAACAAAAGAGGATATTCGTAAAGCTATTCAAATTGCTATTTTAAAAGGGATGCGCAAAGGCTCACAGCCGAATCATCAAATGACTCCTGACACGTTAGGGCTATTAGTGGGCTACTTTGTGGAGCAGATTTTTGCAGAGCGTCTTGAAAATGAAAAGATCTCGATCATGGACCCAGCAGTAGGCACAGGCAATTTATTACTGACGGTTATGAATTTATTAGATGGAAAAGTGGAAGCAACAGGTGTAGAGGTGGATGAGCTACTTATTCGTCTTGCTGCGGCAACTGCTGACTTAACAGAACAACCTATTTCTTTATACCGTCAAGATGCCTTAGAAGATTTATTGGTCAATCCATTGGATGCCGTTGTTTGTGATCTACCTGTAGGTTATTATCCAAATGAAGAAGTGGCGCTCGATTATGAATTATGTCCAGCGGAGGGGATGAGTTATGCCCATCATTTGTTCATCGAGCAATCAATGAATTATACAAAGGATGGCGGCTATTTATTTTTCCTTGCACCATCTCATCTGTTTGAGTCAGAGCAGTCTAAGCAATTACACAAATACATTCAAAAACATGCGTGGATTCAAGCGATTATTCAATTACCTGACTCGATGTTTGCAAATAAATCATTAGAGAAGAGCATTGTGATTTTACAAAAACAATCGAAGGAATTGAAAGCACCTAAAGAAGTCCTATTAGCTAAAGTACCAAATATGCAGAATAAGCAGGCACTTGCGCTATTCTTTGAAAAAGTGAAGATGTGGAAAGAGGGCAAGTAATTGCACTTGAGTGCAAGTAAAAAGGTATCCTATACAAGGATACCTTTTTATGTATTACAAATTAGTTTTCAGGCGTACGGATAACTAGTACGTCACATTTAGCTGAACGTACAATAGCCTCAGATACAGAACCGATTAGGAAGCGTTCTACTGCATTTAGACCAGTTGCACCACAAATGATTAAATCTGCGTCTACGATGTTAGAAAGCTCTTTTGTTATGATATTTTTTGGAGAGCCATACTCGATGATAAGATTAACATTCGTTAAACCTTCATCTTCAGCTTGCTTTTTGTAACCATTTAATAGTTCTTCAGAAAATGCTTGAGCACGCTCTGCAATGGAACGGTCATATGCTTCGATAGCAGCAAATGAACGAGTATCGATTACATTTACTAGATTTAACACTGCACCTTCGTTTCGTTTTGCAACATCAATTGATTTACGAAACGCGTATTCAGCTTCTTTTGAACCGTCTACTGCAACAACAATGCTTTTATAATGATTAGCCATTTGAAAAACCTCCCTGATTTGTATATGTTGATTATACCAAATGATTTTCTAAAGGAAATACTTTCCGCAAGAAAAATTATGAAAATGTGAAGGCATTTCATGTAGAAATGTTAATTAATTATAAATATCTAATTCCCACTATTTGCAGTGTGTAAACGTCTTTTGATTGGTTTCAACTACACATGAATCAGTTCCATTAACTGCTACCTATACTCCTTTTTAGTTTTTAAATATAGTAATTTATAATGATATACAACGTTTGAATATTTGTTATTTTGGAAATCTTATAAATTTTATCTGTATTTGCATTAGTTAAAGCTTTTTTTGCAATTGTTTGGTAATATGGAAGTGCAAGGGGTGCATCAAGTTTAGTTACATAAATGATGCTTATTTCTTACGTTATGGAAGGGGATAGGAAACAATGAAGATTGGTATTCCAAAGGAAATTAAAAACAATGAAAACCGTGTAGCAATGACACCAGCAGGAGTTGTCACTTTAACACATGCAGGGCATGAAGTGTACATTGAAACAGGAGCGGGGCTAGGTTCAAGCTTTACGGATGCTGATTACATTGCAGCAGGTGCTCATATTGTTCAAACAGCTAAAGAAGCTTGGTCCCAAGAAATGATTATGAAGGTAAAAGAACCTGTAGCTTCTGAGTATGATTACTTCTACGAGGGTCAAATTTTATTCACTTATTTACACTTAGCGCCAGAGGTTGAATTAACTCAGGCACTTTTAAATAAAAAAGTTGTAGGAATTGCCTACGAAACAGTACAATTAGCAAATGGTTCATTACCTTTGTTAACACCAATGAGTGAAGTCGCTGGTAAAATGGCTACACAAATTGGTGCACAGTTCTTAGAGAGAAACCATGCTGGTAAAGGTATTTTATTAGGTGGTGTATCGGGTGTACAACGTGGAAAAGTGACAGTAATTGGCGGTGGTATTGCGGGTACAAATGCTGCAAAAATTGCTGTTGGCATGGGTGCTGATGTGACAGTTATCGATTTAAGCCCAGAACGTTTACGTCAATTAGAAGATATGTTTGGACGCGATGTTCAAACATTAATGTCTAATCCATATAATATTGCAGAATCAGTGAAAGATTCAGATTTAGTTATTGGTGCTGTATTAATTCCAGGCGCAAAAGCACCGAAACTTGTATCGGAAGAAATGATTCAATCAATGCAAGCCGGCTCTGTTGTAGTGGATATTGCAATTGACCAAGGTGGTATTTTTGCAACATCTGATCGTGTGACAACACATGATGATCCAACATATGTGAAGCATGGCGTTGTACACTATGCAGTTGCAAATATGCCTGGTGCGGTACCACGTACTTCTACAATTGCATTAACAAATAATACAATCCCATATGCACTTCAAATTGCCAACAAAGGCTACAAACAAGCTTGCCTTGATAATGCAGCACTGAAAAAAGGTGTGAATACATTAGATGGACAACTTGTTTATAAAGCAGTGGCAGATTCGCAAGGACTACCATTTGTCAATGTGGATGAATTAATTCAATAAACTTTGCTGGACAGAGAAAAAGGAAGCACACTAGTTGCTTCCTTTTTTGCATTATAGAATGATTAAATCTTTCGGGAATTTTGTTAATACTTCAACGCCATCTTTTGTAACGACAACATCATCCTCAATACGTACGCCTGTTACATCTGATTTATAAATGCCAGGCTCAATCGTAAAGACCATACCTTCTTCCATCGTCATCTCATTGGCACCTGTAACAGATGGGAATTCATGCACAGAAATACCAAGACCATGTCCAAGGCGGTGCGTGAAATATTCACCATAACCAGCCTCTGTAATTGTATCACGCGCAATTTTGTCTAAGTCCATCGCACGAACACCTGGTTTTACTGCTGCGACAGCATTTGTATTGGCAGCTAAAACAGTTTGATAAATTTCTTTTTGTGCTTCACTAGGCTCCCCAAAAGCTACAGTACGTGTAATATCTGAGCAATAGCCATCGTAAATAACGCCAAGGTCAAATAGTACCATATCACCTTTTTCAATTTTACGTGCACCTGGCTTCCCATGAGGAGAGGCAGTTTTTGGACCACTCAATACCATTGTTTCAAAAGACATTTTACAGCCTTTATCTTGAATGGCACTTTCGATCGCTGTTAGGATTTCCATTTCTGTTTTACCTTCAGCAATTTCCTTGCAACCGATTTCAATTGCATAATCGGCCAATTCAGCAGCTTTACGTAATTTTTCTAATTCACTTTCATCTTTGATTACGCGCATCGCATTAATTTTTTTGTCAAGACGCACAAAGCTAGCTTGAGGGAAAGATTGCTGTAAAGCTTCCAAGCGCTCAACAATGAGTTGTGCTTTTTCAATAGCAAATGTAGCTGGGGTGATTTGGCGTGCTACAATCGCTTGAGCAAGAACTTCCATCGAATTTTCTGTATCTTGATGACCAATTACCTCATAAGACCAACCAGCAGCCTTTGCATCTGGAATCTCCATTTGTGGACAAATTAGAAAAGGCTCCGCATCTTTAAAAATCATGACTCCTAGTAATCTTTCATGTGGATTACTTTTAAAGCCTGAAACGTAAAAAACATTGTCAGGTGTTGTTACGAACGCTGCATCGATATGATTTTGCTGCAAGTAACGTTGGATTTCTTCAACCTTTGACATTAATATGTCCTCCTTTTAGTGCATTGAAAATTTTACGTAAGAAAGCTTCGACTGCCGAAAAAAGTAGCGAGGTTTCTTATAGAGTACTGAATAATTATGCTCTAACAGGGTATAAAGCTGTTAAAGAATACTACCATTATTCTCTGTACAAGCATATCAAAAAAAGGGAAAAAGCGCATGGGTAGCGAATTAAAATGTTGGACTGTACTTTGTAAATCGAGGAGGATGTTAAGATGAAAATAAGTTATCATGGACATTCAGTTGTCAAAATACAAACAAATGGAAAAACGATATTAATTGACCCTTTTATTAATGGCAATGGGCAAACAGACTTAAAAGTGGCTGACGAAGCGCCAGATATTATTTTACTTACACATGGCCATAATGATCATGTTGGAGATACAGTAGAATTAGCGAAGAAAAAAGATGCGCTAGTCATTGCGCCAAATGAGCTGGCTAATTGGATTTCTTGGCAAGGTGTAAAAACACACCCAATGCATATAGGTGGTGCGAAGGAATTTGACTTCGGTAAAGTAAAGTTTACACAAGCCTTTCATGGCTCTTCTTATGTAACAGAAAATAACGAAATAATTTATATGGGCATGCCTGCTGGAATTTTATTATTTATTGAAGGATTAACAATTTATCATGCGGGCGATACAGCTCTTTTTGGTGATATGAAACTAATTGGTGAACGACATCCAATTGATATTGCATTCTTACCAATTGGTGATAATTTTACAATGGGGCCTGAGGATGCAGCGTGTGCAGTTTCGTTTTTAAAGCCGAAAATTGTCGTACCGATTCATTACAATACATTCCCACCAATCGAGCAAGATCCACAGATTTTTGCAGATTTAGTACAAAATACAGAAGTTCAAATTTTGAAAGCTGGCGAAAAAGTAAACTGTTTCTAATCGTTGGTAATGCTGTACTATATGAATTGACACCACGCTGGTAGTTGAAATGATGGGGAAAGTTAAACAATTTCATCACTTTATATTAAATATTTTCATAAAAAATATGGTACACTAAGAGCAGAATTGAAGCTTAGGAAATAGGTGATATTTTGTCTACAAAACATGAGAAAATTTTACAATACATCGAATCACTACCCGTGGGCGATAAAATTTCAGTACGGCAAATAGCAAAGGAAATGCAAGTGAGTGAAGGAACAGCTTACCGTGCAATTAAGGAAGCTGAAAATCGTCGCTTAGTAAGTTCTATTGAACGTGTTGGAACAATTCGTATTGAGAAAAAAAAGAAAGAAAATATTGAGCGCTTAACTTTTGCAGAAATTGTTAATATTGTAGATGGCCAAGTTTTAGGTGGTAAATCAGGTCTACATAAAACACTAACAAAATTTGTTATTGGGGCTATGCAATTAGAGGACATGATGCGTTACACTGATGCAGGTAGCTTATTAATTGTTGGTAACCGTATTAAAGCACATGAGAATGCCCTTCGAGCGGGGGCAGCTGTTTTAATCACCGGCGGTTTCGATACTACGGAAGATAATAAGTTGCTTGCAGATTCATTAGATTTACCAATTATTTCAACAAGCTACGATACGTTTACAGTAGCAACAATGATTAACCGGGCAATCTATGACCAATTGATTAAAAAAGATATTCTTTTTATCGAAGACATTTATGTACCGATGACTGACACTGCAGCATTAAAAAATGATGAAACAATTCATCATTTCCAGAAGCTGAATGAACGTACAACCCATGGTGCATTTCCTGTAGTTACCCACCAAAATAAATTGGTCGGTATGATTACCGTAAAAGACGTCATTGGTCGTGAAGAAAACGAGCTTATTGAAAAAGTAATGACGAAAAACCCAATTGCAGGCTCCATGAAAATGAGTGTCGCTTCGGCAGGGCATCGAATGATTTGGGAGGGGATTGATCTTTTACCAATTGTAGATGACGACAATATTTTACAGGGTGTTATTAGCCGTCAAGATGTACTGAAGGCGTTGCAATTAGCACAAAGACAGCCACAGCATGGTGAAACGATTGATGATTTAGTGAAAAATGAAATGAAGGTATTAGGTGATGAAGAACTCATCGTTGAATTTAAAGTCACACCACAAATGACTAATCAATATGGAGCAATTTCATACGGTGCTTTTACAACTTTACTAGCTGAGGTCGGTTCATTCGCATTAAAACGACGTAAACGTGGAGATGCAGTGGCAGAGAATATGACTATTTACTTTATTAAACCAGTCCAAATGGAAAGTACGCTAACTGTTAAGCCTCGGATTTTAGATATGAGTCGTAAGTTTGTGAAGATGGATTTTGAAGTGTATAATCAACAAATGCTTGTTGGTAAGGCAATGATGATGTTCCAACTATTAGAACGTTAAGTATTGAAAAGGGATGGCCTAGCGCAATTGCTTGGTCATCCCTTTGTTACATATATTATTGATTAATGCGGAATTCTTCCTCAACAAATTGTCCATAATGACGTGCTTTTTTTATATTTTCTACAATAACTAAGATGCCGAGCGCGGCAAGAATTGCTACAATAATAAATGTAAATAAGCTCGGGAATAAATAAGCTTGATTTAAAGCAAATGACAATATTAAGGAACCTAAGCCGATGTTCGCTTTGCTTTTATACCAGTTTTTAGCAATAGGTAATGGAGAACGGAATTGTTTTGTTTTAAAATAAAAATAAAAAACAAAAGATATGATAATCGCAAACACAAATATTAAATTGAGCATAGTAAACCTCCTAGCATAACTAGACATTATTGTAACGATAATTATGTAAAAATGCTAACGGTTCTTACTATCATTTTGGGGGAAATTATTGTGAAAAGACAAATCATCGACACAATTGAGGCCAATGAAACCATTATTATCCATCGTCATGTACGTCCTGATCCTGATGCTTATGGCTCACAGCAAGGCTTAAAAGAGATTATTTTAGCCAATTATCCTGATAAAAAGGTTTTTGCTGTAGGGGAACATGATGCTTCTTTATCTTTTATGGCACAGCCTGATGAAATAGCGGATGAAGTGTATGAAAATGCTTTAGTTATTGTCACTGACACGGCTAATACAGAACGTGTTGACGACCAACGCTACACAAAAGGAAAAATGGTGATAAAAATTGATCATCATCCAAATGATGATGCTTATGGTGATCTTTTATGGGTGGACACGACAGCAAGCTCTTGTAGTGAAATGATCTATGAATTATATGAAGAAGGCAAGGAAGTAGCAAACTGGAAACTTTCAGATGCTGCTGCACGCTTATTATTTGCAGGAATAGTGGGCGATACAGGCAGATTCCAATTCCCAAGTACAACAGCTAAAACATTTAAAGTTGCTGCGGATCTGATTACATATGATTTTGATCGAAACCAACTATTTGATGGCATGTACGAAATGGAGCAAAAATTACTTAATTTACAGGGATATATTTATCAAAACTTTACAATGGATGAGCATGGAGCTGCCTATGTGAAGCTAACAAAAGAATTACTGGCAGAGCATGACACTGTGCCATCTGAGGCTTCTTTATTAGTAGGCTGCCTAGGCAGTGTTAAAGATATATGCTCATGGGTTGTTTTCATTGAAGAAGGGGATCAGATCCGTGTACGATTACGTTCGAAGGGTCCCATTATCAATACATTAGCAAAAGAATTTAACGGTGGCGGACATCCGCTTGCATCTGGTGCTACTGCCTATTCATGGGAAGAAGCAGACCTCGTTATTGCAAGATTAAAAGAGATTTGTAAAGCGTATCATTAACAGAGAAAAGGAAGGGATTCATTTGACACATGTATATACAAAGATGCATACGAGCGCGGATTTATTGAAAAGCACAATTCGGCTTGAGCAATTGATTCCTTTTTTACAAGAACAAAAGACACAAGCCTGTGCAATCGTTAATACGAAATTGTACGGGCTTTTGCCTTTTTGTAAAGCATTGCAGCAAGTAAATATCCATGCGGTTATAGGGCTTTCGGTTAACGTTCAGTGGCATGATAAAACGCTTCCCCTCGTCCTGTATGCGCAGACGCAGGAGGGCTATCAACATTTATTAAAGATTAGTAGTGCGATTTCAATTAGACAAGATGATGTGCTGCCTTGGAAATGGCTTGAGGGATATTCAGCAGGTTGTATAGCGCTACTTTCTTCAGACGATTTAACAGATGTAGATGACTGGCAGGCAATGGTTTCTGCTTTGGTCCAACTGTTTAACCATCACCTCTATATGGGGATTGCTAGACCTGGAGGGATAAAAGCTGAACAAGAAGATGATTTCGTTTCTTGGTGTGAAGAACATGCTATTGCACTTGTAGCATCTCAAAGCTGTTATTTCTTGCGTCCAGAAGATCATTTTGCTTATGAAGTAGTAAGAGCAATTGATACAGGAGAAAAGCTTGGTAATACTATGCAAACAGCTGATGTACAGGGCTATTTTGCCCCAACAGCATTCGAATGGCAAAATTGGTTTGCGGATCGTCCAGATTGGCTTGATGCCAGTACGAAAATGCTTGCTTGCTGTAAAGCTGATTTACCAAAAATGCCTGTGCAAATGCCTAAATTTCCTGTACCTGAAGGTGAAACAGCTGAAAGCTTGCTTGTTAAAGAAGCATTTACTGGATTAGAAGAGCGATTCAAGCAACTGGCAATACCCGGTGCTTACCATGAACGATTACAGTATGAACTAGAAATTATTTGCTCTATGGGCTTTGCTGACTATTTTTTGGTTGTGGCGGATTTTATGCGATATGCAAAAGAAAATCGAATTTTGACGGGACCTGGACGTGGTTCCTCAGCAGGTTCGCTTGTGGCATATAGTCTTTCGATTACCCAAGTAGATCCACTTGCCTATGGTTTATTATTCGAACGTTTTTTAAATCCTGAAAGAATTACCTTACCTGATATTGATATCGATTTTGTTGATAGTAAAAGGCATCAAGTCATTCAGTATGTTGCCCAAAAGTATGGCAAAGCTAATGTCGCACAAATTATTACATTTGGTACATTGTCTGCAAAAGCAGTTGCCAGGGATGTTGCACGGGTATTTGGCTTTGATGCGGAAATGCTAGAAAAAATTTCGAAGATGATTCCAAATAAGCCGGGAATTACATTACAAAGAGCTGTAGCAGAGTCACAGGACTTTCAAGGCTGGTTAGCGGAGAATGATAAGCATTTGCGTTGGTACGAGGTGGCGTTAAAATTGGAGGGCCTACCAAGAAACTCGTCTATACATGCAGCTGGTATTGTCATCGCTCCATCGCATTTAGTGAATACTGTACCGATTGAAGAAGGGCATGATGGTATTTATAGTACGCAATGGCCAATGGGAGATATTGAAGCATGTGGTCTCGTCAAAATGGATTTTTTAGGCTTGCGCAATCTCACTATTTTAGAGCAAATACGTTGGTCAATTTATAAAGCTGGTGGTCCTTGGATAGAATTCGAGCGAATCCCAATGCATGATGACAAGACGTTTCAACTATTACAAAGAGGGGATACGCTGGGGATTTTTCAATTAGAATCAGACGGTATGAAGCAAGCCTTGCGTGATATCTGTCCTACAACCTTTTTAGATATTGTGGCTGTAAATGCACTTTATCGCCCAGGTCCAATGGATTTTATTCCTGTCTATGCAAAACGGAAGGCTGGCAGAGAAATGGTAACGATGCCACATCCAGTGCTAGAGCCTATTTTACAAGAGACCTTTGGTGTGATCGTTTATCAAGAACAAATTATTAAAATTGCATCAGTACTGGCAGGCTTTACAATGGGACAGGCAGATTTGCTTCGCCGCGCAGTGAGTAAAAAAAATCGACAAGTTTTAGAGGAGCAACGCACAGCATTTGTTCAGGGGGCGCTACGCCAAGGCTTTGATCAGCGTTTAGCTGAAGAAGTATACGAACTGATTGTACGCTTTGCGGATTATGGTTTCCCTAAAAGTCATGCTGTGGCCTATAGTGTTATTTCCTATCAAATGGCTTATTTAAAGGCGCATTTCCCTCAAAACTTTTATGCAGCGTTATTATCAAATGCCACGGGAAATGTAGAAAAGATTCAACAATTTGTCCATGAGGCAAAAGATAAGGGCATCCCATTTTATCCACCTTCATTAAAAAGTAGTACGAAATATTTTACGGTGGAAAAGGAAGGCATTCGCTACAGCTTATCAGGAATTAAAGGTGTGCCTCATACATTTATAGAAAAAATACATGGACTCCGTCAAACAAATCCAGAGGTATTAAATAACCTATTTGATCTAGCTGTTGCCTTAAGTGCGCAGCATTTTAAGCCAAAAGTGTTGGAATCATTGATATATGCTGGGGCGCTTGATTATCTAGAAAAAGATAGAGCCGTCCTCATCATGACAGTCGAGGCAGCTTTGAAACACGCAGAACTTTTAAGGCCAACTGAAGATATTGATTTAGCATCAGCAATGGCATTTAGTTTTGGTAAACCAAAATATATGCAGGCAGAAGCAATGTCCCAGAAGGAAAAATTGATGCATGAAAAAGAGAGCTTGGGCTTTTATATTTCTACCCATCCAGTTGCACAGGAAAGACTCTTCTGGGCGGATATCAATAGTACCTGTCGAGAGTTGAAGCAGAAGCGTGATGGTACCTCCATAAAAATGATTGGTCTGATTGAAGAAGTGAAGAAAATCCGTACGAAAAAAGGTGAGCAAATGGCTTTTGTTCAGCTACAGGATGAGTTTGGAACAGTTTCCACTACATTTTTTCCACAAACCTTTCAGTTGGTCCAAGACCTGCTGGTAGAGGAGGAAATGTTATGGATTGAAGGTGTTTTAGAAAGACGTTTTGGCAAGCCGCAAATCAAAGTAAAACATGCGCAAACGACGAAAAAGATATAAAATGAAACAAGAAATTAGAAACTGCATTAAATTTTATGCAGTTTTTTCTTTACTTTTGCACAGTTATTTTGTAAGCTAGAGTCAACGTTAAAAAGTGGTCAGACCACTTTTTTGATAAGGGGAGTTAGTCGTATGGATAAAAAAACCGAACAAAAAAAAGTGTTTTTAGAAATCGTCCAACAACTACGTCAACTCATTAAAATGGAAAAAATTCAAGCAGGTGAGAAGCTACCTTCCGAACGAGTTCTATCAGAGCGTCTAGGTGTCGGGCGATCCTCTGTGAGAGAGGCTTTGCGAAGCTTAGAGTTGCTAGGGCTTATTGAAACGAGACATGGTGGTGGTACTTTTCTTGCGTCCACACATAAGCATCAGCTCGTAGAAATACTGTCGATGTTTATATTAGAAGATGAAAAATCAAAAAAAGATGTCGAATTAACGCGACAAATTCATGAAATGGAAGCAATCCGCGTAATAAGTTGTACAGAGATTCTTCGCACACTACCTGTGTGGGATAGTTTTTTTGTGAAACTAGAAATAGAAGGTACAATTAATTGTCGAGATATTTTAAGAGAACTATTAATTACGACAGGTAATCGTCTTTCATTAAAAATCTGGTTTCAATTAGCAGCTTATGATGGCGACCGTTTAAATCGAAACTCAACAGAAGATGAAAAATTAATCATTCAAACGATGTTGAAATCGATGCAGCTGGGTTACGAAAAAGAAGCATTAAAAGCTTATGAGCAGTGGATGAGTACTGTACAGAGCATTTAGACAACAACAAAGGGGGAGTCGAACATGGCAATACGTAGCTTATTTAGTGGTAATCGAAAAAAGAAAGAGGACGGGCAAGAAAAGGCATTTCCAGAAGGGTTAATGACAAAATGTCCTGAATGTCGTCACATTCAATTAACAAAAGAATTAGAAAAAAATCATAAAGTATGTACAAAATGTAGTCATCATTTCAAAATGACTGCTCAAGAACGTGTGGACTATTTCTTAGATGAAGGCTCATTCGAATCCATGGATGATCATTTACAAACAAGTAATCCCCTTAATTTCCCAGCGTATGTTGAAAAAATTGCAGCAGACCAAGAGAAAACAGGCTTGAATGAGGCTGTCCTAACAGGCGTTGGTACAATAGATGGGGAAGAAATTGTCGTAGCGATTATGGATTCGCACTTCCGTATGGGGTCAATGGGCTCTGTAGTCGGTGAAAAAATTACGCGAGCAGTAGAGAAGGCAACTGAACTAGGTGTACCATTTATTATCTTTACCGCTAGTGGTGGTGCTCGTATGCAAGAGGGCGTATTATCATTAATGCAAATGGCGAAAACTAGTGTCGCATTAAAACGCCACAGTGATCAAGGCTTATTGTTCATCTCCATCTTAACGCATCCAACAACAGGCGGAGTTTCAGCAAGCTTTGCTTCTGTTGGTGATATAAATATTGCAGAGCCACAGGCTTTGATTGGCTTTGCAGGGCGACGTGTAATTGAAGAAACTGTACGAGAAAAACTACCAAGTGATTTCCAAACAGCAGAATTTTTATTAGAGCATGGTCAGCTTGATGCCATTTTCCATCGCAAAGATTTACGTAAACAAGTTTCTTTACTTGTAAAAATGCATACGAAAGGCGGCGTACAACATGTCTAAAAATTTAGCATTTGAAGAACCAGTCGTACAATTACGTGAGAAAATTGATGAATTAAAAACAATTGCTGCTGAAGCAGAAGTTGATATGTCTGGTGAAATCGAGAAGCTTGAAACACGTTTATCACAATTAGAGCAATCGATTTATGCCAATATGAAGCCGTGGGATCGTGTGCAAGTAGCAAGGCATCCAGAAAGACCTACAACGCTTCAATATATTGAAGCAATGTGTGAAAATTTTATTGAATTACATGGTGATCGTACATTTGGTGATGATGCAGCCATTCTTGGTGGGATTGCCATTTTCGAAGGGATACCAGTAACAATAATTGGACATCAACGTGGTAAGTCTACTAAGGAAAATATCCGTCGTAATTTTGGTATGCCTCATCCAGAGGGGTATCGAAAAGCACTACGCTTGATGAAGCAAGCTGAAAAATTCAAACGACCAATTATTTGTTTTATTGATACTAAAGGTGCTTACCCAGGGAAAGCTGCTGAGGAACGTGGTCAAAGTGAAGCAATCGCTAGAAACCTTGTAGAAATGGCTGGCTTAACTGTGCCTGTAATTAGTATCGTTATTGGTGAAGGAGGAAGTGGTGGTGCATTAGCATTAGGTGTAGCAAACCGTGTCTTTATGCTTGAGAACTCGACTTACTCTGTTATTTCGCCAGAGGGAGCGGCATCTATTTTATGGCGTGATGGTAGTCTGGCTAAGCAGGCAGCAGAAGCCATGCGTATCACAGCACCTGATTTGAAAGAACTTGGTGTAATTGATGGCATTATTCCTGAAATTATTGGTGGAGCACATCGCAATGTAGCAAAACAGGCCCTTTCTATTAAAGAATGCATTAGTGACACACTTCATGCATTAAATTCTTTAAATGGAGAACAATTAGTTGAAGATCGCTATGAAAAATTTAAAAAAATTGGACAGTATACAGAAGTGTAAATCTGTTTGTAAAAAGACGAATGTTGTTTACTTTAATAGGATATAAAATTTAAAAGCTATATATTTGCTCGTTAAGAGACAAAATTTGTTTCTTAACATATTAAAAAGCTATAAAAATTAAAGAAGATAATAGCGCATAATAAACGCCAGACTTCTTGAAAAAATGTTAGATTTAGGATGTTTTTAGGTGGAAAGAGTGTGTGAAAGCGCATTCTTTTCATTTTTTATGTAAAAGTTATGTTTTTGTATCCCCAGAACCCTTACATAGTTTGTTTTTTCATGTTAATGTGAATAATAATAGTAACTGCAGGAGGTTCGACAATGAAAAAAATTGCTGTATTAACTAGTGGTGGAGATGCGCCTGGAATGAACGCTGCTATTCGAGCGGTCGTTCGTAAGGCAGCATTTCATGGAATTGATGTTGTCGGAATTAAGCATGGTTATGAAGGCTTAGTAAAAGGATTTATGGAAGAACTTGATTTAGGTGCAGTTGGTGGTATTATCCAACGCGGTGGCACGCATTTGAATTCGGCAAGATGCCCAGAATTTAAAGAAGATGCTGTTCAGCAACGAGGTATTGAGAATTTACGAGCTGCTGGTATTGAAGGACTTGTTGTCATTGGTGGTGATGGATCTTATCGAGGTGCCATGGATTTGGTGAAAAAAGGCTTCCCTGTTGTAGGGGTACCTGGAACAATTGACAATGATATTCCTGGAACTGAATATACGATTGGCTTTGATACAGCCCTAAATACAGTAGTAGAATCCATTGATAAAATCCGAGATACTGCTACATCTCATGAAAATTCTTTCATTGTAGAGGTAATGGGACGTGATGCAGGAGATATCGCTTTATGGGCAGGTCTTGCTGCTGGTGCTGAAACAGTTTTAATTCCAGAAGAAGATTATAATTTAGATGATATTGTCGCACGCTTAGATCGTGGTGCTGCACGTGGTAAAAAGCATAGTATTATTATTGTGGCAGAGGGTGTTATGTCAGGAAGTGAGCTGGCAAAACTGTTAAAAGAAAAAACAGGAAAAGAAACACGTGTTTCAGTATTAGGTCATATCCAACGTGGTGGATCACCTACAGCAAGAGATCGCGTATTAGCGAGTCAGTTTGGCGCACATGCAGTTGAATTACTTATGGAAGGCAAGGCTGGTCGAGCAGTAGGTATTCGCAATCATCAAGTCATTGATTATGATATGCCAGAGGCTTTTGAAAAGAATCATGAGGCTGATGTAAGCCTATATACACTAATGAAAGAACTATCAATATAATTTGTTATAAAACGGAGTGGGCAAAAATGAGAAAAACAAAAATCGTATGTACAATTGGACCTGCAAGTGAGTCACCAGAAATTTTAGAAAAATTAATCGAAGCAGGTATGAATGTAGCCCGCTTGAATTTTTCACACGGATCACATGAGGAACATGCAGGGCGTATTCATTTAATTCGTGAAGTGGCACAAAAATTAAATAAACCAGTGGGAATTTTACTTGATACAAAGGGACCAGAAATTCGTACACATAACATGAAAAATGGCGAGCTTCATTTGTCAGCAGGTCAAGTAATTGATATTTCAATGACAGAAGTAGAAGGTACTGAGACGAGCTTTTCTGTCACATATGAGCGCTTAATTGAAGACGTTGAGCAAAATTCAATTATTTTACTTGATGATGGACTAATTCAACTACGTGTATTAGCAACGGATATGGAAAAAGGATTAATTCATACAATTGTTGAAAATGCTGGCGTACTAAAAAATAAAAAGGGTGTTAACGTACCAGGTGTTTCTGTACAACTACCAGGTATCACAGAAAAAGACGCACAAGATATTTTATTTGGTATCGAACAAGGTGTTGATTTTATTGCTGCTTCATTTGTTCGTCGTGCAAAAGATGTTCTTGAAATTCGTGAATTGCTTGAACAAAATGGTGGTAGTCATATTCAAATCATCCCCAAAATTGAAAACCAAGAGGGTGTCGATAACATCGATGAAATCATCCTAGTATCTGACGGTTTAATGGTTGCTCGTGGAGATCTTGGTGTTGAAATTCCTGCAGAAGAAGTACCACTTGTACAAAAGAAATTAATTTTAAAATGTAATCAAGTTGGTAAACCGGTAATTACGGCAACTCAAATGTTAGATTCCATGCAGCGTAACCCACGACCAACACGTGCAGAAGCAAGTGATGTAGCCAACGCAATTATTGATGGAACAGATGCTATCATGTTATCTGGTGAAACTGCCGCAGGTCTTTATCCAGTTGAATCGGTACAAACGATGAATAAAATTGCACAACGCACTGAAAATTCATTAGATTATCGATCAATTGTTTCTACACGTAGTCGTGAGAAAGAAGCAAATATGACAGAGGCAATTTCACAAGCTGTAGCTTATACCTCTATCAACTTAGGGGTGAAAGCCGTATTAGCTCCAACTGAAAGTGGTAATACAGCGAGGATGATTGCGAAATATCGACCAGGAGTGCCAATTGTTGCAGTTACAGGCTCTACAAATACAGCGCATACATTAACACTAGTATGGGGCGTATACCCAATTGTGTGTCAACGTGTGACAACAACAGATGAAATTTTAGAACTAGCTGTGGATGAAAGCTTGAAGCATGGTTTTGTTACACATGGAGACGCAGTTGTCATTACAGCAGGTGTACCTGTAGGTGAAGCGGGTACAACAAACTTAATGAAAGTTCACATTATTGGAGATTTACTTGCACGCGGACAAGGGATCGGAAAAGCATCAGTTGTTGGTAAAACAGTGGTTGCTAAAAATGCTGCTGAGGCACTTGCCTACGATACAGACGGATGCATTCTTGTTACAGTAGGTTCGGATCGTGATATGATGCCTGCTTTAGAAAATTGTATTGGCCTAATTACTGAAGAAGGTGGACTTACTAGCCATGCAGCAGTTGTAGGGTTAAGCCTAGGTATTCCAGTAATCGTTGGTGTAAAGGAAGCAACTACATTAATCCGTCATGGTCAAGAAATTACAATGGACGCTGAAACAGGTGTGATTTACAAAGGACATGCAAGCGTTCTTTAATAATTAACAAAAAGCTCTAGTGCGGTTTGTTGTACTAGAGCTTTTCCATAAAGGTTGTACACACACTTTATGGAAACTATTAATTCCTTCCTTTAACAGAAGTTGCTTTCTCATAGAATAGGTCTATTCATTTTTTTATGAAACTAAACGGGCTATAATAACGTATAAAAGGTATAGCTTTTCAAGTAGAAAGGAGAAAAATATGCGAAAAATTTTTCTTGGTTTCATTGTCTACACATTAGCCGAATTGACGTTATTAATAGTCATTGGACAAAATATTGGTGTTTTAAGTACATTATTGCTCATTATTGCTACAAGTGTGATTGGGATTTATGTCATGAAAAATAAAGGTATGAACTCTGTTCAAAATGTGAAAAATACATTGGCACGCGGAGAAGCGCCAGGAGCTGCATTAGTGGATACTTTCTTAACTTTTGGTGGTGGTTTGCTTTTAGCGTTACCTGGATTTTTAACAGATGTCCTAGGTTTATTCCTACTCATGCCATTTTCTCGAAAAATGTTCCAACCTATTGTCTATTACTGGATGCGTAAAAAAATGAAAAAAGGTCAATTCATCATCGTTCAAAGATAGAGTTTTCTTTCAGTTTTACAGCTAGAAATAAAAAGATAGGGCTCAGTAATATACCATAAAAGCCAAATAATAGAATAGAGGCAGCGCTGATAAAGAATGTATGGAATGTGCGTAGCTGAAGCGTATTGGACCAAAGCATCGAATCGGCTAGCTGCCTTGTTAATTGTACAAATAAATAGAGTAGTAAAATGGCCACACATAAAAAGGTATTGCCATTGAAATAAAAATAAATGCTCATTGGCACAAGAAAAACGCCAATTCCGAAAAACGGTAGTACATCTGCAAATGCTACAATAAATGCTTTAATAATGGCTTGTTCAAATTGAAGGATCATAAAGCCAGCACAAAGAATGAGTAGGGTAATCGTAAATAATTGAAACTCTACAAATAAGAAATAATGAAAAAGTTGCATGATTTTTGCAAAATGAGATTGCCACTCTTGACGATATTTTTTAGGCACATATTGAAAGAACCAATAGCGTGATTTACGTGTTTCTAGAAGCGCAAAGTAATAAGCGACTAAAAAGATGAAAACCTCAATGACATGCTTCATTAATAATTGGAAAAGATCTGCTGTATATACGATGATGGAATCGAAAATGGACAGTGATTTTTCTTTTAAAACTTGTACAAACATGGATTCATATTCACTGAAAAGCGGGAAATTTTGTAAAGTCTCTCGAATTTCTGGGAAAATGACGATAATACTGTTAATAGATATGACAACTAGTAGAAAAATACAGGTTAATATTAATACTTCCACAATAATTGCTGCAATCCAATACGCAATCCTACAATATTTGTGTAAAAAATTTATGATAGGATACGTCGAAAATGATAAAAAAATTGCGAGTGACACAGGTAATACAAACCAAAGTATGACTAAATAAAAAATAAATAGCAAAACGCTCGTAGTTCTTTCGTATGAAAAATACTTTAAATTCCTCATTTTTACAAATTCACCCCAAACCAATTGATAAATTAATGTCAAAATATACAAAAAAATCTCTTTAGGACAATTATATAGTCGTTCGGACGTCTTTTTCTTTATTTGGAGGATTTTCATTCACAAAGCTGTCAAAAATGATTATAATAGCAATGTAAGCGATTTACTTAATGGTTCATATGAGCAAAATTCGTAAATGCAACATAAAAAACGCATTTGCAACAAAAAAATAAGTATGAGGGAGCGATAATTTATGTCAGCAACTAAAGGTTTAGAAGGTATCGTAGCAGCGGAATCTAAAATCAGTTCAATTATCGATGACACACTTACATATGTTGGTTACAACATTGATGATTTAGCAGAAAATGCGTCATTCGAAGAGGTAATTTACCTGTTATGGCATACTCGTTTACCAAAAGAGGACGAGCTAGCTGAATTAAAACAACAATTGGCAGACAACATGTCAATTCCGCAAGCGATTGTCGACCAATTTAAAACATACCCACTTTCAACTGTACATCCAATGGCTGCATTGCGTACTGCAGTATCTTTACTTGGTGTATTCGATGAAGAAGCGGATGTTATGGATCCAGAAGCAAACTACCGTAAAGCAATTCGTCTTCAAGCTAAAATTGCTACAGTAGTAACTGCTTTTGCACGTGTTCGTAAAGGTTTAGAACCAGTTTCACCAAAACCTGAATTAGGATATGCGGCAAACTTCTTATACATGCTTAAAGGCGAAGAGCCAGCAGATATTGAAATTGAAGCATTCGACAAAGCATTAGTATTACATGCTGACCATGAGTTAAATGCATCTACATTCACTGCACGTGTATGTGTAGCTACATTATCTGATGTTTATTCAGGTGTAACTGCAGCGATCGGTGCATTAAAAGGACCACTTCACGGTGGAGCAAATGAGCAAGTTATGAAAATGTTAACTGAAATTGGCTCACTTGAAAATGTTGAATCTTATATTCAAAATAAATTAGACAACAAAGAAAAAATCATGGGCTTCGGTCACCGTGTATATCGTAAAGGCGACCCTCGTGCTCCGCATTTACGCGTAATGTCTAAAAAATTAACTGAGCTAACTGGTAAACCAGAGCTTTACGAAATGTCAGTTAAAATCCATGACATGATCGTAGAACAAAAGAAATTACCTGCAAACGTAGATTTCTTCTCTGCGTCAGTGTATGATTCTTTAGGTATTGATCATGACCTGTTCACACCAATTTTCGCAGTATCACGTACTTCAGGTTGGGTGGCACATATCCTTGAGCAATATGCTAATAACCGCCTAATCCGTCCACGTGCTGAGTATGTTGGACCAGGCATGCAAAAATATGTTCCAATCAGCGAGCGCTAATTTGGAAAATATGCTAGAATGTTTGGGACTGTGTTATCACTAACACAGTCCTATGATTATGAATTTAGGAGGCAACAGAATGTCAAACAAAATTGTAGTTGAAAATGGCGTACTTAATGTACCAAACAATCCAGTAATTCCTTTCATCGAAGGTGATGGAATTGGTCCAGATATCTGGGCAGCAGCATCACGCGTAATTGACGCAGCAGTAGAAAAAGCTTATAACGGTGAAAAGAAAATTGAATGGTTAGAAGTTTTAGCTGGTGAAAAAGCATTTAACCAAACTGGTGAATGGTTACCACAAGAAACTTTAGACAAAATTAATGAATACTTAATTGCAATCAAAGGTCCTCTTACTACACCAATCGGTGGTGGTATCCGCTCTCTTAACGTAGCATTACGTCAACAACTTGACTTATATGTATGCTTACGCCCAGTACGTCACTTTGATGGAGTGCCTTCTCCAGTTAAACGCCCAGAAGACGTTGATATGGTTATCTTCCGTGAGAACACTGAAGACATCTACGCTGGTATTGAATTCGAATCTGGTTCAGAACAAGCTCAAAAAATCATCAACTTCCTACAATCTGAATTTGGTGTAAATCAAATCCGTTTCCCAGAAACTTCTGGTATCGGTGTTAAACCTGTATCTAAAGAAGGTACTGAGCGTTTAGTACGTTCTGCTATCGAATACGCAATTAAACATAAACGCCCATCTGTTACTTTAGTTCATAAAGGTAACATCATGAAATTCACTGAAGGTGGATTCAAAAAATGGGGTTATGAATTAGCAGAAAAAGAATTTGCTGATCAAACTTTCACTTGGAACCAATACGATGCTATCAAAGCTGAACAAGGTGAAGAAGCAGCAAACAAAGCTCAATCTGATGCTTTAGCAGCTGGCAAAATCTTAGTGAAAGATTCTATCGCTGATATCTTCTTACAACAAATCTTAACTCGTCCAACTGAGTTCGATGTAGTAGCTACAATGAACTTAAATGGTGACTATATTTCTGATGCTTTAGCTGCACAAGTTGGTGGTATCGGTATCGCTCCAGGAGCTAACATTAACTATGTTACTGGCCATGCGATCTTCGAAGCTACTCACGGTACAGCTCCAAAATATGCTGGTTTAGATAAAGTAAACCCATCTTCAGTATTACTTTCAGGTGTATTAATGCTTGAACACTTAGGATGGCAAGAAGCTGCTGACATGATCACTCAATCTGTTGAGAAAACAATTTCTTCTAAAGTTGTTACTTATGACTTCGCACGTTTAATGGACGGCGCTACAGAAGTGAAATGTTCAGAATTCGCTAATGAGTTAATCAAAAACCTATAATTTTCTATTCTACAATAGAATTTATCGCTAAAGCGGATGCTTTTTTCTGCCGATATAATTAGGGTGACAGTAAATTTTAATTGAATATTTACGATAAACTTGTTTAATTGAGGGAGTGAGATGGAAGTCTCCTCCCTCTTTTAAAATATATAACCTAATTTTAAAGGAGCGTATTCAAATGTCTCTGAAACGAAAAAAAATCTCAGTTATCGGTGGCGGTTTTACAGGCGCTACTGCAGCATTTTTAGCAGCTCAGAAAGAACTTGGTGACGTCGTATTAGTGGATATTCCACAAGCAGAAAACCCAACAAAGGGTAAGGCGCTAGATATGTGGGAGGCAGCACCAATACAAGGGTTTGACTCTTATGTGCAAGGTACTTCCAATTATGCAGATACGGCGAATTCTGACGTAGTGATCATTACCGCTGGTGTTGCACGTAAACCAGGTATGAGCCGTGATGACCTTGTTCAAATCAATCAGAGTGTTATGAAAACTGTTTCAAAAGAGATTGCTACGCATTCACCAAATGCTACAATCCTTGTACTGACAAACCCAGTTGATGCCATGACATACACAGTATACAAAGAAACTGGCTTCCCTAAAAACCGTGTAATTGGTCAATCAGGTGTTCTTGATACGGCTCGTTTCTGTGCATTTGTGGCAGAAGAACTTAAGATTTCAGTGAAAGATATTACTGGTTTTGTATTAGGTGGTCACGGTGACACAATGGTACCGTTAACACGTTATTCATTTGCTGGTGGTATTCCGTTAGAATCACTTATTTCTGCTGAACGTTTAGAAGAAATTGTTGACCGAACGCGTAATGGTGGAGCAGAAATTGTCAACTTACTTGGTAACGGCTCTGCCTATTATGCGCCTGCTGCGGCACTAATAGAGATGGCTGAAGCTATTGTAAAAGACCAAAAACGTATTTTACCATCTATTGCTTATTTAGAAGGCGAGTACGGCTATCATGATTTATACTTAGGTGTTCCTACATTACTTGGCGAAAACGGTATTGAAAAAATCTTTGAGCTAGAATTAACGGACAAAGAAAAAGCAGCTTTAGATCAATCAGCAGAAGCAGTTCGTAATGTGATGAAAATTTTAGTGTAGAATATCAGTCTAAGTCTTAAAACGAGTAGGGAATGTTCCTGCTCGTTTTTTTATGTTTCCAGGGTTGAGAAAGGTAAGGTTCTTCTGCTTTTCATTGTACTTTTAGCATAAAATTGATACTATGAATGTAGTATGATAGAAAAGGGGTTGGCGTATCTTTGCTTCAAAAAAATAGTAAACTTGGTCTCACAATCGATGAAATTACAGTTGGCGAGAAAATCCATATCACTGAAAAAATTGAAGATAGGGATCTATTGCTTTATTTAGGCCTTACAAACGATAGTAACCCGCTTTATATTCAACATGATTATGCAGCTATGACACCTTTTCAAAAGCCAATTGTGCCGACAATTATGTTAAATGGTATTATTACATCAGCTGTGTCAAAGTATATTCCAGGACCAGGTGCACGAATTATTGAGCAACATTTGAAATATTTAGGACCTCTCTATCATTATGAATTGTTCGATACGCTATTAGAGGTTACAGCAATCAATAAATATGACAATACCATCACTGTATCTGTCCACTCATATAATGAGCAGAAGCAGCTTGTAATTGAAGGTTTATTGCTTGTGACTCCACCACTTGCGCTATAGACGTCTTGAGATTTGAAATGGGGGTTTCAAATCACTAACGGAGGCATTAGACATGACAAAAACGATTTTAGTAATTGAAGATGAATTTTCGATTGCAACATTATTGAAATATAATTTAGAACAGGCAGGCTATGTAGTGGAAACGGCTGCTGATGGTCAGGAAGGGCTTGAAAAAGCAATCGACTTACAGCCAAATTTAATTCTTTTAGATTTGATGCTTCCAAAACTAGATGGCATGGAGGTCTGTAAACAAATACGACAACAACGTATGAATACGCCAATTATTATGCTAACTGCTAAAGATGACGAATTTGATAAAGTTCTTGGTCTTGAGTTGGGAGCAGATGATTACATGACAAAGCCTTTTAGTCCTCGTGAAGTTTTAGCGCGTGTCAAGGCTGTATTAAGACGTTTCACGCAAAATGTTGTCGCAGATGATAAGGATGAGGCGCAGGAAAAAATGTATGAGTTTGGACAATTGCGAGTGTACCCAGAGCGATTTGAAGTATTTTTACAGGATGAGGCACTGGAATTTACACCAAAAGAGTTTGAGCTACTCATCTATTTACTTGAAAATAAAAATCGTGTATTAACACGTGATCAGCTATTAAGTGCTGTATGGAAATATGATTTTGCTGGCGATACTCGAATTGTGGATGTACACATTAGCCACCTTCGCGATAAAATTGAAGAAAATAGCCGTAAGCCGATGTTTATAAAAACAATTAGAGGTCTTGGTTATAAATTTGAGGAGCCGAAAACGACATGAAATCGATGAGCAACCGCTTATTCTTGACATTCATGCTTTTACTTGGAACGATACTAGCTGTCCTAATGATTGTTATAGGTCAGCTTTTTCCTGTTTATATCGAGCAATATAACGAGCAAGCAACCACTGAGATACGGACATCAATGGACCAAGTAATCGATGAACGCAAAATGGATTTAACGAAGGAAGATCAGGAAGCTTTGTACGCAGCTCAGGCTATGGAACGAGACGAATCCTTATTGAACTATGTGCGTGCTCGCCTTTACGGAGTACTGGCTATTCTCTTTACCATCACGTTGATATTAATAGCAATTATAAGTCGTTATATGATACGTAACTTTACTGCACCGATTGATAATGTGACAGACACTGCCCTTGAGCTTGCAAAGGGTAACTATCGTGCACGTGCTCAAGAAAATGAGCATGAACGGATGATACCACTGAGTCATTCCATAAACATATTGGCACGGAATTTGCAAGATATTACAACGATACGTGAAGTAGAGGAAGAAAGACTGAAAACCTTAATTGAAAATATGGGGAGCTCCCTTATGATGATTGGTCGTGAGGGGAATATTTCCATTGTAAATCGAGTATTTCTGGAGCGCTTTGGAATGCAGCTTGATGATGTACAAGGAAAGGTTTTTCGTACAATAGGCTTACCTAAATCATTAGAACAATTTATCGATCATGTTTTTCTGACAGAAATGCCTTATCGACAACAAATTAAAATGGAAGTACAGCAAGAACTTTATAACAAAGAAGTTTATGGGGCACCGGTCATCGGGGACCACGGACGATGGCTAGGCGTTGTTATCGTTATGCATGATATAACGGAACTAGTTCGATTAGAACAAATTCGGAAAGACTTTGTTGCGAATGTATCACATGAATTACGCACACCTATTACATCTATTAAAGGCTTTTCAGAAACTTTATTGGATGGGGCCTATAAAGACGAAAAAATGCTGATTTCCTTTTTGGAGATTATATATAAAGAAAGTAATCGACTTCAAATGCTGATTCAAGATTTACTAGAGCTCTCAAAGATCGAGCAGCATGGTTTTACTGTCAATATTATGCCGATGGGCTTACAGGATGTTCTAATTCGTGGAGCAGAATTGACAGCTCCGCGATTGGATGAAAAAAATATGAGCTTCCAGGTGGATATCGAACGAGATGTCCAGGTTATGGGGGATGCCAATCGTATCATTCAGATTGTGACGAATTTAATTACCAATGCGATTACATATTCACCTGAAAACACGACTGTTTCTATTCGATTAAAGGAAAATGAAACACATGGCATTATCGAAATAGAGGATCAAGGAATTGGTATTGAAAAACATGAAATAGCGCGCGTTTTTGAAAGATTTTATCGGGTGGATCGAGCGAGAAGTCGTAATTCTGGTGGAACAGGCTTAGGCTTAGCGATTGTTAAGCATTTAGTCGAGGCGCATCATGGCCGAATTCAAGTAGAGAGTGAAGTCGGCATAGGAACTAAAATGATTGTCATGATTCCGAAAAATTAACAAATCCTTTACATGAACAACATGTTACATTCATATTTGGGCACTATACTTATTTCTAGAAACCCCCTATATGATTGTTAAGACGATGACCATAAAAATCTAATAGAAGATTTTTAACTGCTTTATATTCCCCACAGAAAGAATTTAGTGTTTTTTAGACACTAGGTTCTTTTTCTGTTTTACAGGGAACGTAAATAGGTGTAAAGTATAGTAGCATAAAGTTTAACAACCATCTTACCCGCGATTGTCTGTTAGACGAACGCTTTGACAGTCAGTGAATCAACCTTCTTATCATTCGAATCGTGTTTTCC
The DNA here is from genome assembly GCF_001705465.1 of Lysinibacillus sp. AR18-8. NCBI lineage: Bacteria > Bacillati > Bacillota > Bacilli > Caryophanales > Bacillaceae > Lysinibacillus > Lysinibacillus sp. AR18-8. The sequence continues at coordinate 80,822 of NZ_MDGU01000014.1, read as the reverse complement.
TGACTGTTGAGGCAGAGAAAAAAATGAGAGAAGGATGACCATGAAAATCGTCAAAAGTATCGTGCAAATCGGCTATCTTTATATCCTATTATTAATCGGAAATACTATTGCACGCCTACTTCACTTGCCGATTCCAGGGAGTATAATAGGACTTGTCCTATTATTTTTACTGTTACAGTTTCATATAATCAAGCTTGAATGGATTGAATTAGGAGCAGCCGTACTATTAAGTGAACTCTTATTATTCTTTATTCCATCTGCCATTGGTGTTATTGATTATCATGCCTTATTTGGTGTGCAGGGAATGAAGGTTGTGCTGGTCATTGTTGTGAGTGCCATTGTGGTAATGTTTGTAACGGGGTATACAGCACAATGGCTAGAGCAGCGAAAGAAGGGTGATGCGATATGACTTTATTAATCGCCATTGTCAGCTTACTTGGGACCGTTGCTATTTTTTATATTTGTAAAATGTTTTATAAAAAATATAAAAAAGAATGGCTGACCCCTATGCTGATTACACCTTTAGTCATTATAGGTATTTTACTACTGACAGGTATATCTTATAAATCCTACAATTCTGGAGCGAGTGTCTTAACAAATTTACTAGGACCAGCAACCGTTGCGTTTGCCGTTCCTATATATAAAAATGTCAACCTATTAAAAAAACACGCATTTGAAATTTTCATCAGCATTGCTGTTGGTTCAGCGGTTGCTATTGTGTCATCCTTTATGATGGCTCTATTGGTGGGCTTAAATGATGAGTTGGTGCATAGTTTAGTGCCACGTTCTGTAACAACACCTATTGCGATGGATATTTCTAATATGATTGGTGGTTCTCCTACGCTTACAGCTGTTTTCGTTATGACGACTGGTATTTTAGGAAGCTTGTTAGCACCAATCGTTATCAAAGTATGTCGTTTTCACAGACCTTCATCTAGAGGATTAATGCTTGGTATGGGTGCTCATGGAACGGGTACATCAAAAGCATTTGAATTTGGAGAGCTAGAAGGCACATTTGCTAGTCTAGCGATGATCGTTGCTGCATTAATTAGTATTGTATTATCCACTACCATTTTCCCAGTATTTGAACATCTGGTTATCAATATCCTGTTGCCCTAAAAGGTAACAGGATTTTTTTGCATTGATAAGCTTTTGTTAAGTGAGAAACAGAGGATTCTGTCCTTTACAACCATTATATGAAAATATTTTGAAACTTTTTATAAGGGTTCACCGTAAACAATAGTACTAAGCAAAAGGAGGAACAGACATGAGTGTGAAAAGGACACTAATGATTGTTGGACTTGGAATATTTGGAATTATTGCACTTATTACAGTTTTTACTTCATGGTACACGGTAGATGAATCAGAGCAAGCTGTGGTTATTACATTTGGTCGTGCCGATGATACAGTAACAAATCCAGGTCTTCATTTTAAATTACCTTGGCCCGTCCAATCCGTAGAAATTTTGTCAAAAGAAACGTTTAGTCTGCAATTTGGTTATAAACAAAATAAAGCAGGTGAGTTAGAGGCATACGATGCCGAAACAAAAATGATTACGGGGGATGAAAATATTGTCTTAACAGACCTTGTTGTTCAATGGAAAATTACAGAGCCTAACAAGTTTTTATTTAATTCGCAGGATCCAGAAAGAATATTACATAGCGCGACATCGAGTGCCATTCGTTCTATAATCGGAAGCTCTTCTATCGATGCAGCGTTAACAGAAGGTAAAGCTGACATCGAAGCAAATACTCGCCAATTATTAGTTTCTCTTATTGAAAAATACGATATTGGAATAAGCGTTTTAGGTGTGAAATTGCAAGATGTAGAATTGCCAAATAAAGATGTGCGTGCAGCATTCACTGCTGTAACAGATGCACGTGAAATGAAAAATACAAAAATAAATGAAGCTGAAAAATATGAAAACCAACGCATTAGTGAAGCTGAAGGCGAACGTGATGCTATTATGTCGAAAGCAAAAGGAACTAAAACAGCCCGTATCGAGCAAGCACAAGGGGATGTAGCGGTCTTTAATAAAATGTATGAGCAATACAAGGGCAATCAGCAAATTACACGAGAGCGGTTAATTATAGAGACGCTTGAAAATGTCCTACCGAAAGCACAAATTTACATTATGAATGATGATGGTAGTACGATGAAGTATTTACCACTTCAGCAACTACAGCCTCAACAGTCGCAACAGACACAAACAGAGAAAAAAGAGGGGAGCGGTAACTAATGGACCAAAAAAATAAGGATCTAGAAAAATTCCTCAATTTCTTATCTGGCAAAAGTAAAAAAGCTGCTCCTTCAGAAGGTGATTCGGGAGACAATGTAGTTAAAATGTCGAAGAAAGGACCGAAGAATCCTAAAAAATATATCTCTCTAGCTGTAACCTTAACGGTCATATTCGCTCTAGTGATTACTTTATTAACGAATATTTATATAGTTAAAGAATCAGAGTATGCTGTTGTTCGGCAGTTTGGAGAGGTTGTTAAGTTTGAGCGTGAACCAGGTTTAAATATGAAAATTCCTTTTATTCAAAGTGTTACAAAGTTACCAAAAAACCAAATGACATATGAGATTTCGGAAGAAGAGATTAATACAAAGGATAAAAAACGAATTATTATTGATAATTATGCTGTATGGCGTATTACGGATCCTAAGCTATTGATTTCGAATGCTGGTACGATAGAAAAAGTTGAATCACGTATGGAAGAGTTCATTTATTCTGTTATTCGATCTGAACTTGGCCGAATTAACTATACGGAGATTATAAATGATGAGGATTCTTCTCGAGGCAGCATAAACGATCAAGTAACTGAACGTGTTAATGAACTTCTTTCCAACGATAACTATGGTATTGAAGTAGTAGATGTACGTATACGTCGCATTGATTTACCAACTGAAAATGAACAATCCGTTTTTACGAATATGATTTCAGATCGTGAATCAATTGCACAAAAGTATCTTTCAGAGGGAGATGCACAGAAACGTCGTATTGAGGCACAAACGGATCAACACGTACAAGAAATGCTTGCTAAAGCAAGTAAAGAAGCTGCTTTAATTCAAGCTGAAGGAGAAGCAGAGGCTGCAAAGATTTACAATAAATCTTTCTCTCAAGATCCTGAATTTTATTCTTTATACCGCACATTAGAATCCTATAAGAAAACGGTTGGGGAAGATACGGTTATTATCTTGCCAGCTACTTCACCATATGCCAACATCTTGTCTGGTTATATTAAATAAACGCAGTTTAAAGTCGTCTCTGTCTTGAAGGAGACGACTTTTTTGTTGTACTAGAATTATAACTATCCGTGAAATCGAATTATTATAGTATGAAAATAATAGAAATTTATAAGTTTGTATTCCCGAATCAGCTATAATTTGATAGAATGATAATGTTTAAAAAAGATTAGTTGGGGGTAAGGGCTTTGAAATTACAAATTAGCAAATGGCTCCAAAATTTAGGGATTGCTTGTAGTATAGCTTCGATATTAACACTTTTCTACCGTCTATCCGATTTTTCGTGGGTGACGAAAAGTGTTTATCATATACCAGTATTTTTTGTTTGTATCTTTTTAATCAGTATCATTATTACAGATGATGTAAGAAACCTTTTTAAGAAATTATTTTGGTATGAAAAAAGAAAGGTCAAGCGTCCTATTTGGCAAGTTGGAATTGGCTTAATCTTCTTTTTGGCACAAATTAGTACAGTAATGGTATTTAATCAAGAGCTAACATATCCACAATTAGGCGGCATGCCGTTATTTCTTGTGTTTGCTTTTATGAATGCATTTATATTAACTGTCATCTATGAAGAAGTTTTTTATCGTACTTCAAATCAATAATAACTATTAGGAACTTTCATTTACAGGAGACTTGTCCTTGAATGAAAGTTTTTGCTTTTTAGTAATGGATGTAATACGTCTTATGCCTTGTAAATACGTAAATTATTAACATTTGTCAGTATTGCCCTTATTTAATCTGTAGTACAGTCAAGTTATTGAGAATAGTCAATGACTAAACTTGATAGGCAGATGCATACATACCATATTGAATTTTTTAACCTAGTTTTAACCTTTAGTATGTATGATAAGCAAAGATTCATTTTAATAGGAGGTAATAAAGATGAAAAAGGTCGTGTTTGGAAGTGCTTTAGCAGTCGGATTATTATTTAGTGGGGCAGGGCAATCCTCTGCTAATAGCCTAATTCAACCAATTGATATTCAAGGCATGGATCTAGAATCAGCATTACAGGCAGTCCAATCACAGCGAGCACAGCTGTTAGAAAATCAGCTTAAGGATCAACTAGAGGATGTTCAACAACGAAATCAACAGCTAGCTGATTTGAATGCACAGCAAGGTCAAATGGATGCTTTAAGTAATTCTCAGCAAATGGATATGCTCCGTTTACAAAGCATGAATAGTAAACGAAATGAGGCTTTTGATGTAATGACTAATTTTGTAAAAAAAATGCAGGATAGTCGTTCATCTATTATAGGTAATATGCGTTAAGGAGTTAAAATATTTTAAACAAGTCAACCGCTGCGCGCGGTTGGCTTTTTTGAATGAATAGGAATGCTAAAGTAGCGGATAAAGTCTAAAAGTGGTGGATAAACCATTAAAAATAATGGATAACCTTGAGGATGGACGCCTGCTTTTTTTACTTGAAATGTATTGTTATGATAAAGTAGAAGAAGAAGACAACGCAGGAGGATAAAATCATGACCAAGGAAAAATTACTATTATTGGACGGTAATAGTTTAGCGTATCGCGCGTTTTTTGCGTTGCCATTGCTAACGAATGATAGTGGCATTCATACTAATGCTGTATACGGCTTTACAACAATGCTACAAAGAATATTAGAGGAAGAACAGCCAACCAAAATATTGGTTGCTTTTGATGCTGGGAAAACAACATTCCGCCATGAAACCTTTACAGAATATAAAGGAGGACGTCAAAAGACACCACCAGAATTATCAGAGCAATTTCCTTATTTACGAAAGCTTATTGATGCGTATGGTATTAAGCAATATGAGCAGGAGTTATATGAAGCGGATGATATTATCGGAACGCTTGCTAAAGAGGCTTCGTCGCAGGATATGGATGTTATCATCGTTTCTGGAGACCGTGATTTAACTCAGCTGGCGACAGAGCAAGTAACCGTTTATATAACGAAAAAAGGTATTACGGAAATAGAGAAAAATACACCAGCCTTTATTGCGGAAAAGTATGGGTTAACGCCGCTCCAAATTATTGATATGAAAGGCTTGATGGGGGATTCCTCCGATAATATTCCTGGTGTACCAGGCGTCGGGGAAAAAACGGCTGTAAAATTATTAAAAGAGCATGGCTCCGTTGAAGCACTTTATGAAGCAATGGATACATTGAAAGCTTCTAAAATGAAGGAAAAGCTTGTAGCTAATGAAGAGCAAGCCATCATGAGTAAGAAGCTGGCAACGATTTATACGCATGCTCCAATCACCATTTCACTGGCTGATCTTGCATATAATGGGCCAAAAGAAGATGAATTAATCAATGTGTGGCGTGAGCTTGGCTTTAAATCGCTGCTTGATAAAAGTGACTTTACAGTGCAAGAAGAAGAACAGGCGCCTCTCGATTATGACCTTGTCCAGGAAGTTCGACCTGAGGATTTAAAAGACGTGATGGCCGTGCATGTAGAGCTTGAAAACGAGCACTATCATACTTGTCAGCAGCTGGGAATTGCCTTATCAGATGGCGTAAAGACGCAATATATTCCATTTGATAAAGCAGCAAAATCAGATATTCTCCGTCGTTGGCTAGAAGATGCCACAAAAATAAAATATATGTCCGATTCTAAGGCAGCTCAAGCATCATTAAAGCGAGCTGGGATTCAATTAGCTGGCGTTGACTTTGATTTGCTACTTGCCTCTTATATTAATAATCCAGCATTAAGTGGCGATGATATCGCAACACTTGCAAGGGAACTAGGCTACTATGATGTCCAAGCAGATGAAGCGGTATATGGAAAAGGTGCCAAGCGTGCAATACCTGATTTGGACCAACTTGCACAGCATGTTAGCCGTAAAGCTTTTGCAGTATGGTCATTACAGCCGAAACTGGAAGCCTTATTAAAGGAAAATGAACAATTCGATCTTTATAAAAACCTAGAGCTACCATTGGCAGGAATTTTAGGTGAAATGGAAAGCGAAGGGATTACGGTTAACCGCGCTACGTTAGAGAAAATGAGGCAAGAGCTTAATGATAAACTTGTAGTAATTGAGCAAGAAATTTATGCAGAAGCTGGAGAAACCTTTAATATTAATTCACCAAAACAATTAGGTGTGATTCTATTCGATAAGCTAGGGCTACCTGTGATTAAAAAGACTAAGACAGGCTATTCAACTGCTGCAGATGTCCTAGAAAAATTACAGTCAGAGCATGCTATCATCGAACATATTCTGTTGTATCGCCAACTTGGAAAATTACAATCCACATATATTGAAGGCTTACTAAAGGAGATTCATGTAGCAGATAGTAAAGTGCATACGCGCTTCCAGCAAGCTTTAACTGCAACAGGGCGTTTAAGCTCAACAGATCCAAATTTACAAAACATCCCAATTCGTTTGGAGGAGGGCCGCAAAATTCGTCAAGCCTTTGTACCTTCAAAAGAGGATTGGATATTATTTTCTGCTGACTATTCGCAAATTGAATTACGCGTTCTTGCACATATGTCAGAAGATAAAAACCTTGTTGAGGCTTTCCGTGAAGGAATGGACGTTCATACACGTACAGCTATGGATGTATTTCATGTGTCAGAAGATGAGGTTGATAGTAATATGCGTCGCGCAGCGAAAGCTGTTAACTTTGGAATAGTCTACGGTATTAGTGATTATGGTCTATCACAAAACTTAGATATTACACGTAAGGAAGCGGCTAATTTTATTGAAAAGTATTTCGCAAGTTTCCCTGGTGTAAAACAGTACATGGATGACATTGTACAAAATGCGAAATTTAATGGTTATGTGACAACGATATTAAATAGACGCCGTTATTTACCGGATATAACAAGCTCAAACTTTAATTTAAGAAGCTTTGCTGAGCGTACGGCGATGAATACGCCAATTCAAGGTAGTGCAGCTGATATCATTAAAAAGGCAATGATTGATATGGATGCTCGATTGAAAAAAGAAAAGATGCAGGCAAAACTGCTACTTCAAGTGCACGATGAGCTAATCTTTGAGGCACCAAAGGAAGAGATTGCCTTACTCGAAAAAATTGTACCTGAAGTCATGGAAAACGCTATTGAGCTTGCTGTACCGCTTAAAGTAGATTTTAACCATGGCTCAACTTGGTACGAGGCAAAATAAGGAGGGATTCAAATGCCTGAATTACCAGAGGTAGAGGGTGTCGTCCAGGCATTGAAGCCAACAGTTGAAGGACGTACCATTCAACAGGTTCAGCTTTCTGAACAAGTACATTTCTCTTTTAGTGAGGGTAAACAATGTATTGTCAAACAAGCAGCACCTGATGCATTTGAAAGTACTTTGTCCCAGATGACCATTACCAAAATTGAACGAAGAGCAAAATATATTTTCTTTCATTTGCTGAAGGATGATGTTCCATATGTTCTTGTTAGTCACTTAGGGATGACAGGTGCTTGGTTTGTTGTGAATTCACCCGAAGAAATCAATGAGGCGAAATTTCAAAAGCATATCCATGCGACATTTGAAATGGCAGATGGGGGATACTTGATTTATTCAGATATTCGTCGATTCGGTGAACTTCGTTTTCTGACAAAAATTGAAGATCATGCACCATTGACAAAAATGGCACCAGAGCCATTTGATGAGCATGCATGTGATTTTTTTATAACAAAATCTAAGCTACCGAAATATGAAAATAAAGCCGTAAAAGAAGTAATTATGGATGGGCAAGTCATTTCGGGCTGTGGCAATATTTATGCAACAGAGGCATTGTTTGCTCAGAAAATTCACCCTGCACGCAAAATGAGCCGCATTAGTGAAAAGCGGAAGCGAGCATTATTTGAGGAGATTGTTGCTGTCCTACGTCAAAGCATTGAAGCGGGTGGTTCAACTATTTCTGATTATCGAAATATTAATGGGGAAGCAGGGAGTATGCAGAATCGATTAAAAATGTATGGGAAAAAGGTATGTCCAGCATGTGAAACGGCAACAAGTCAAATGACAATTGGAGGGCGTACCTCTGTCTATTGCCCAAATTGTCAACATTAAAGGGGATTTAGCAATGATTATCGGACTAACAGGAAGTATTGCAAGTGGAAAAAGTACAGTAGCTAAAATGATGAGCGAACTGGGTTTACCGATTGTTGATGCAGATGTTGTAGCACGAGATGTCGTAGAACCAGGAACTGAAACATTAGCATTGATTGCTGAAAGCTTCGGACAAGCTATCTTGCTTGAGGACGGCAATTTAAATCGAACTTTGCTGGGAGATATCATATTTCATGAGCCTGCCAAACGCAAAACGTTAAATGATATCATGCATCCAGCAATCAGAAAAGAAATGTTACGTCAGCGTGATGCTTATTTAGAAGCAGGACATGAACATGTTGTGATGGACATTCCTTTGTTATTTGAGAGTAAGCTTCAACATTTTGTGGAACGTATCATTGTGGTATCGGTCAGTGAAGAAGTTCAGCTTCGACGTTTAATGGAACGAAATAATTTATCTAAAGAAGATGCATTGGCACGTATGCACTCTCAACTGCCGATGTCTGTCAAAGAAAAGGGTGCACATGCGGTCATTTATAATAATGAAAATATAGAAAGTACAGAAGAACAATTAAAAAAAATCCTGCATTATTGGGATGTTATTTCATGAGTTCTTTTATAATGCGTAGCAAGCCGACCTTGCTACGCATTTTTTTATGGGGAAACGCCATAATAAAGAATAATTTTTCAGAAAATAAGAACTTTTATATTCTCAATATATAATGTTCATCTTTTTTAAAATTGTGTTATACTAATCACCATAAAGTATATAATTAATTAATCTGAGTATGTACTCACAGGAGGATATTATAAATGACAGTATCAATTGCTATTAATGGTTTCGGGCGTATCGGACGTATGGTTTTCCGCCAGGCTATCGTACAACAAGATTTAAACATCGTTGCAATTAACGCTAGCTATCCTGCAGAAACGTTAGCACATTTGATTAAGTATGACACAAATCACGGAACATTTGAAGGTACGGTAGAACCAGCAGGCGATGCTTTAGTTGTAAATGGTAAACGAGTTCAAATTATTAGTGAACGTGATCCTTTAAAATTACCTTGGTCTACAATGGGTGTAGATATCGTTATTGAAGCTACAGGAAAATTTAATGAACGTGATAAAGCAGCAATGCACTTAGCAGCAGGCGCGAAAAAAGTAATCTTAACAGCACCAGGTAAAAACGAGGATGTCACAATTGTTTTAGGTGTAAATGATGACAAATTGGATATTGCGAAACATGATGTTATTTCAAATGCTTCTTGTACAACAAACTGCTTAGCGCCAGTAGCAAAAGTATTGAATGACACATTTGGTATTGAGAATGGTTTAATGACAACAGTTCATGCTTATACAAATGACCAAAAGAACTTAGACAATCCGCATAAAGATCTACGTCGTGCACGTGGATGCGCCCAATCCATTATCCCAACATCTACAGGTGCAGCGAAAGCCTTAAAATTAGTGTTACCTGAATTAGAGGGTAAAATTCATGGTATGGCACTTCGTGTTCCAACACCAAACGTATCTTTAGTTGACCTTGTAGTAGATTTAAATACAGATGTAACAGTTGATGCAGTTAATGCAGCATTTGTAAAAGCGGCAACAGAAGGTCCAATGAAGGGTATCCTTAATTTCTCTGTTGAGCCATTAGTATCTTCTGATTACAATACAACAACTTATTCTTCAACAGTTGATGGACTTTCTACAATGGTGTTAGGCAACCGCAAAGTAAAAGTACTTGCTTGGTATGATAACGAGTGGGGCTACTCTGCACGCGTTGTTGACCTTGTGAAAAAAGTGGCAAATGCTTTAGAAACGGTAAACGCGTAATAATTTCTATAGATAGCACATTGAAATCGAAAAGGTTTCAATGTGCTCTTTTTTTACAGAAACTTTTCTTGTACTTCAGGTGCTTTAGATTTATCATGAGCCCACAAACGTGAATGCACTTTTCTTACATGTAGGAAATTTGTTATAATAGATATATTAAATTGTTGTAAACCAGGAGAGTAATTATATGAGATGTCCATCTTGCCAATTTAACGGAACGCGTGTTGTGGATTCGAGGCCAGTAGATGATAATAAAGAAATTCGTAGACGTCGTGAATGTGAGTCATGTGGCTTCCGTTTTACAACGTTTGAAAAAATTGAAGAGACACCATTAGTCGTTGTGAAAAAGGAAGGTTCACGAGAAGAGTTTAGCCGTGAGAAGGTACTTCGTGGGCTTATTCGTGCTTGTGAAAAACGCCCAGTGGCACTTGATGTGCTGGAGGAACTTGTTTTGTCCATTGAAAAAGATCTTCGTCGTATTGGAAATTCGGAAGTACGCTCAGAAGATGTTGGCGAAATGGTCATGGACCGCTTAGCCAAAATTGATGAGGTTGCCTATGTGCGTTTTGCGTCGGTCTACCGTCAGTTTAAAGATATCAATGTCTTTATTGAAGAAATAAAGGACATTATTCAACGTCAAACGGAGAAGAAATCATAGCAAACAGAGAGGATGAATGACGTTGATTCATTTATATAAGGAATTGCAGCCTGGCGATCCTTTCGACATTCGTCTACCTCATGCATTTTCTACACAAGAGCGTCAATTAGTTACATTATTTTATCAACCATTAACGGGATCAGAGCCAGTTAGCCTCTATTTAACATTATGGGCAGAAGCAGAGCAAATGCCAAAGCAGCAAATGACACATTATTATTTAATGAATGTGCTAGGGCTACCAATTGGTAAAGTGTTTGAGGCTCGTATTGCTTTAGAAGCTATTGGTTTGCTGCGTACATGGAAAAAAGAAAATGCTGGTGAGCGGAGTTTTTTATATGAGCTACAGCGCCCATTAGATGCAGATAGCTTTATGAAAGACCCGCTGCTGTCGATGTTTTTGTTTAGTAAAATTGGAGAGCAGGCTTATCGCAACTTACGTCAGCGCTTTATGTCACCTGTAAAGGACTCGGCGTTTAAGGATGTATCTCGTGCTTTTATTGATGTCTATAAGCCTGTTCATGCCAATATCCCATCAGATTTACAAGTGGATACGAGTCATAAGGATAAACAACAAAAAGTATATCCTTTTTATTTGGAGCAATTCGATTTTGATTTATTGCAAGCAGGTTTGTCTGAGCAATTGGTACCTTCCAATTTGTTGACATTTGAAGTGCGTGAAGCTATAGCCAAGTTGGCATTTTTATATCATTTAACAGCCCTTGATATGCAAAAAGTAGTCATACTTGCTTTAGATGATGATTTAGGAATTTCTCAGGAACGTTTACGAAAGGCTGCTGCTGATTTTTATAAATTAACCGTATCCAAGGAGCCGCCAAAACTTGCCCGTGTCACCGATCCTCTACCAGTAGCAGAAGCGGGACAAAAAACCAAGGATCAGGAACTTCAACACTATTTAGAAACAACGGCACCTGTCCAAGTTTTAAGAGATATAAATAATGGTAAAGAACCATTACAAACCTCAGTCCAACTTGCAGAAAATTTAATCGTTCAACATGGCATGCCAATTGGAGTGGTTAATGCATTGTTAGAATACGTTATGCTAACAACAGATATGAAGCTCCCTAAAAAATATGTGGAAACGATTGCTGATCATTGGGTACGAAAAAATGTCCAGACCGCTAAGGAAGCAATGGAACTTGCACGTCAAGAGCATGATAAATATACAGCTTGGAAAAACAAGCCGCAAACGTCCAATAAAACGAGTCAACAGACTAAAGGACGTTCAAGATATCAACGTGAAGAAAAAGTGCCTGAATGGTTCTATAAACGAAATGACAATCAAGAGGAATCTACCTCTAGTACTATAGATTTTGAAAAAGAGCGACAAAAAATATTAGAGATGCTAGGAAAAAGCGAATAGTAAAGAAGGTGAGCAGTAATCGAACCTATAAATGGACCACTAAAGCGAGCAATTAATGTACCCTCGTTCCAAGAACGCTATGAAGCCATGCGACGTGAAATTTTAGAGCACCCGCATGTGCAGGAATTTTTAGCGCAGCATGCAGATGAATTAAACTATGACAATGTTGAGCGAAATTTACCTAAACTGCATGAGTTTATTAGTCAATCTACTGAGTGCTGTGGGTGTGATAATACCGAACATTGTACAAACTATTTAAAAGGATTCATCCCGACATTAAGGGTTGTTCGGAATTCTATTGAAATGGACTATGTGCGCTGTGAGCAAAAGATTAGGGAAGAAGAACGCCGAGATGTTGCGAATATGATTGCAAGTATGCATATGCCAAAAGATGTGCTACAAGCAACAATTCATGATTTAAGTATTGATGATGAATCACGTGTGGCGATTGCACAAAAAGCAGCTCAATTTGTTAAAATAACAAAAGAAACTGGTCAATTACCTGCAAAAGGTTTTTACCTATATGGTAAATTTGGTGTAGGGAAATCCTTTGTACTTGGTGCATTGGCCAATGAATTAGCATCTATTAAAATCCGCTCTGTGGTAGTTTTCGTTCCAGAATTTTTACGAGAAATGAAAAATGCCATTGGCGATAATACATTGAATGAGAAAATAGATTATATTAAAAAGGCTCCTGTCTTAATGCTAGATGATTTAGGTGCGGAGACAATGACTGCCTGGACACGTGATGAAATATTGGGGACTATTTTCCATTATCGGATGGCAGAGCAATTGCCAACTTTTATTACGTCTAATTTTAACTATGAAGAATTAGAGCATCACTTAGCTCAGTCACAAAAAGGTGATATTGAGGTTGTCAAAGCGGGACGAATTATGGAGCGAATTAAAGCCCTAACAGTGCCAATCGAAATGCGAGGCAAAAATCGTCGGATGTAACATTGATAGTTGCATTTTTCGACAATCGAGCGTATACTGACTCATATACTTAATATCAATATGCATTGATGAGGACATGAATTTTGTGTATCAGCTTTTAGAGAGGGAAGTCATCGGCTGAAAACTTCCTAGTATGGGCACATTATTTACTACCTACTGAGCAGCGAAAGGGATAATCTTTCGCCGGTCCCTAGCCCGTTAGCTAGCCTTGAGCTTCGTCTGACTTTATCTAAGTCGGAAGGAAGAAGGGTGGAACCACGAGCATACGCTTCGTCCCTTTTGTGAGGGACGGAGCTTTTTTTATTTTTCTCAGATTTCATGGAAATAGTGGTGGATCCGCTCATATAGGGAGATAAGTCGCTCGCGAAAGTGGTAAATTCGCTCATAGAGAGTAAGAAACCGCTCAGAAACATGAAGATGCCGCTCCGATTGAACAGAGAAATGCTTAAAAAAGCAATGACTCCGCTCAAACCAAGCCGTAGAGTCACACAAACATTGCTCCAGCCAATCATCAAGCATTATGTATTTATCAAAAACAAAGGAGTGCAAAGAATATGTCAGAAATGATTAAATTAACTTTCCCAGATGGCGCTGTAAAGGAATTTGCAAAAGGCACATCAACTGATGACGTAGCATTATCTATTAGCCCTGGCTTACGGAAAAAAGCGTATGCAGGTAAAATTAATGGTGTGTTAGTAGATTTAAAAACACCAATTGAAGAGGATGCAACAATTGCAATCATTACACAAGATGATGAGGCAGCACTTGAAATTTTACGTCACTCAACTGCCCATTTAACAGCGCAAGCTATTAAACGTCTATTCCCAGATGTAAAGCTTGGTATTGGTCCAGTAATTGAAGGTGGTTTCTACTATGATATCGACTCACCAACACCAATCACTGCTGAAGATCTACCAGCCATTGAAAAAGAAATGAAGAAAATTATTGCTGAAAACCTTGAGGTAGAACGCAAAAATGTAAGCCGTGCAGAAGCACAAGCCCTTTATGAAGAAATTGGCGATGAGTATAAATTAGAATTACTTGAAGCCATTCCTGCAGATGAGCAAGTATCTATTTATTATCAAGGCGAGTTTTTTGATCTTTGCCGTGGTATCCACGTACCATCTACGGGTAAACTTCGTGAATTCAAGCTTTTATCATTAGCGGGTGCTTACTGGAGAGGGAACTCTGATAACAAAATGTTACAACGTATTTATGGTACAGCGTTCTTCAAAAAAGAGGAATTAAAACACCACCTTCAAATGCTAGAAGAAGCAAAAGAACGTGATCACCGTAAAATCGGAAAAGAATTAGAACTGTTTACAACTTCCCAAAAAGTTGGCCAAGGTTTACCACTTTGGTTACCAAATGGTGCAACAATTCGTCGTGTTATTGAACGTTATATTGTCGATAAAGAATTATCACTTGGCTATAAGCACGTTTATACACCAGTATTAGGTTCTAAAGAGCTTTATCAAACTTCTGGTCACTGGGATCATTATCAAGATTCAATTTTCCCACCAATGGAAATGGATAATGAAACATTAATTATGCGTCCAATGAACTGTCCTCACCATATGATGGTGTACAAAAACAGCATGCATTCATATCGTAACCTACCATTGCGTATTGCAGAGCTTGGCACTATGCACCGTTACGAAATGTCAGGGGCTGTTTCAGGCTTACAACGTGTTCGTGGGATGACATTAAATGATGCCCATATTTTTGTTCGCCCAGATCAAATTAAAGCGGAATTCCAAAAAGTAGTACAGTTAATTTTAGAGGTTTATAAAGATTTCGATCTTAATGATTACTCATTCCGTTTATCTTATCGCGACCCAGCAGATACTGAGAAATACTTCGATGATGATGCAATGTGGGAAAAAGCACAAAGTATGCTAAAAGAAGCAATGGATGAACTTGGCTTAGACTACTTTGAAGCGGAAGGTGAGGCTGCATTCTATGGTCCTAAACTTGACGTTCAAGTAAAAACAGCGATTGGTAAAGAAGAGACTTTATCTACAGTTCAATTAGACTTCTTATTACCAGAACGCTTCGACCTAACTTATGTTGGGGAAGATGGTAAGCCTCATCGTCCAGTTGTTATCCACCGTGGTGTTGTATCAACAATGGAACGTTTTGTTGCCTTCTTAATTGAAGAATACAAAGGAGCATTCCCAACTTGGTTAGCACCGGTACAAGTTGAAGTTATTCCAGTATCGAATGAAGCTCACTTCGACTATGCAAAGCAAATTGAAGAGCAACTTACAGCGGCTGGTTTACGTGTGGAAATGGATGATCGTGAAGAGAAATTAGGCTATAAAATCCGTGAGGCACAAATGAAAAAGATTCCTTATATGCTTGTTATCGGGGATAAAGAGGTTGAGGCAAATGGCGTAAATGTTCGACGTTATGGCTCGAAAGATTCCGAAACAATTAGCTTTGAGGATTTCCTAGCAGCTATAAAAACAGAAATTACAAAATAAGCTTTAACTAGAAACCCTCGCTTGCCAAAGTGAGGGTTTCTGTATAAAATAAATCTTGCATTTGTATAGAATAGCTTCATTTTGGTTATGTTAGCACAGATAAGAAAATAAATATTTGACAGCTTATCATATACATGCTAATATAATTAAGGTTAATGAATACAAAGTTTGTGGTTGAAGTAGAGGCTGCCCGCTTCTCACCTGATACAACGCTTTAAAGGCTGTGAACAGGTATGACACGTTGAATTGTTTTGCGTAGACTTGCGCATGCACATATAGCGGGCGGACATCTTCAAAAATGTCCGTCCTTTTTTTATGGACATGACGAGAGGATGTACCGTTCAACCGGGCAAGGCTTTGCCCAAACCATGTATTCGCGACAACTACTTGGAGGTGGATTACTATTAGCAAAGACATGTATGTAAACGAAGGCATTCGCGCACGTGAACTTCGATTAATCGATCACAATGGTGACCAGCTTGGTGTAAAGACACGTAATGAAGCGCTAGAAATCGCCGCTCGTGTAAACTTGGATCTTGTCCTTGTGGCCCCTCAAGCCAAGCCGCCAGTCGCTCGTATCATGGACTATGGTAAATTTAAGTTTGAACAGCAAAAGAAAGACCGTGAAATTCGTAAAAATCAAAAGGTCATCGTAATGAAAGAGGTTCGTTTGAGCCCAACAATCGATGAGCATGATTTCCAAACGAAGTTACGTAATGCGATTAAATTCCTTGAAAAAGGCGATAAAGTAAAATGTAGCCTACGTTTCAAAGGTCGTGCGATCACACACAAAGAGATTGGTCAACGTGTGTTAGATCGTTTTGCTGAAGCTTGTGCTGAAGTATCAACGGTAGAACAAAAACCGAAGATGGAAGGCCGAAGCATGTTCTTAGTTCTTCAACCAAAGAACGAGAAATAATATTAGACGAACAGTTTAGGAGGAATTCGACATGCCAAAAATGAAAACTCACCGTGGAGCTGCGAAACGTTTCAAAAAAACGGGTTCAGGTAAATTAAAATACGACCGTGCTTATGGAAGCCACTTATTCGCAAACAAATCTACGAAACAAAAACGTCACCTACGTAAAGCGAACATCGTATCATCTGGTGACTTCAAACGCATCAAATCTTTACTTGTTTACATGAAATAATTGACTACAAAAAAATACTAACATTCATTTTTTAATGAAAAGCAGGAGGTAATTCATATGCCACGCGTAAAAGGCGGAACAGTGACGCGCAAACGTCGTAAAAAAGTATTGAAATTAGCTAAAGGTTACTATGGTTCAAAACATACATTATACAAAGTTGCTAACCAAGCAGTAATGAAATCAGGTCAATATGCATACCGTGACCGTCGTCAGAAAAAACGTGATTTCCGTAAATTATGGATCACTCGTATCAACGCAGCTGCTCGTATGAACGGTCTTTCTTATAGCCGTTTAATGCACGGTTTAAAAGTTGCAGGTATCGAAGTTAACCGTAAAATGTTAGCTGACCTTGCAGTAACTGATGCTACAGCATTCACTCAATTAGCAGACGCTGCTAAAAAAGCAGTAGCTAAATAATAGCTGACAACATTCACTATTATTTCTGCACCGAAAGCGTAGCGACAGGTGCAAAATATCATAAGTGCAATAAAAAGACTGATGGGTTTTTCCATCAGTCTTTTTTGTGTTAGATTAATAGTATCACGGTTTTAAAGGAGTAAGAAATGGGACAAGCATTATTAGCTTATATGAGCATTGTATCAATTGTATTGCTCATATTAATGGGGATGGATAAATCACGCGCAAAGAATCATGAATGGCGTATAGCAGAGCGTACATTATTTACACTAGCCATAGCAGGAGGGGCAGCTGGAGGTGTATTGGGTATGTATTTATTCCGCCACAAAACACGTCATAATCGTTTTGCATTTGGTTTTCCCCTACTTGCAGCCATACAAATTTTTATCATTGTGCGGCTTTGGACATAAATGAGAATAATTAAAACACATCCTCATGATGAGGATGTGTTTCGCATAAGCTGTTCAATGGGCTGCTTCCAATTGATTTTGGCGCTTGGATAGTTCAATAATATTTCTTGCTGCAAATATTCAAAGTCGCTTTTGCTGAAGCCTTGTAATGTGGCAGCATCACGCGCACCGACGAAAATGGTTACAACCTCAAATGCATCCTCTGTTGTGCCTAGGTATTTTTCACCTTCAAAAAGAGCACCTTTATAGGAAATAAAGAAATTTTTTCGGACATTTTTAACGTCATCATAGAAATAATACTGGCCTTTTTCATAGGCTTCATCAAGTTTGCGTTTAGGATCGGTTATATAACGAATCGCTTTGTAAAATACATAGATAATAAGCGCTATTACAGCAAGTCGAATTAGTAACGGCAACATGTTTAAATTTCCCCCTTGAAGAAAGGTTATTCTTTCCTATACGGTTAGAAGGGTCAAATAGTTTCACTTTTTATAAAAAATTTTTTAGAAATTTAGGAGAAAAAAATGAATTTACAACAATTGTTTACCATGCAAAAAGAGCTTGATGATTTTATCGAGCAAACACAAAATATTCAGCAAGATGTGTTTCAGGAAAAGGGCTTAGCCTTACTAGTGGAACTAGCTGAGCTTGCTAATGAAACACGTTGCTTTAAATTTTGGAGCACAAAGGGACCATCAGCACGTGAAGTCATTTTAGAAGAATATGTAGATTCGATTCATTTTATCTTATCTCTTGGCTTATTAAAGGGCTATACATCGATTGAAATGTGGCCTTTCGTAGAAGAAAACAAAGATTTAACAGCTACTTTTTTAGAAACACAAAGTGTTATTTTAGCATTTATTCATCAACCTACAGAGGAGCGTTATTTAGCTATTTGGCAATACTATGGATTACTAGCGTATAATCTCGGTTTTACATTTGAGGATGTGGTTGGTGCTTATCTTGAAAAAAATCAAGAAAATTATCATCGGCAGCGTTCAGGTTATTAAATTAAGAAATACACCAATTTTCAGACGATTAAGCTAGGAATATTTCGGTAAACGAAGTATAATAAAATAGATACAAGAAGTAGGAGGCAAAAGGATGACACAACTAGATCCAACATTACAAATGTTTAAAGATTTAACAGATGCGAATGGTATCGCAGGTAATGAACGTGCACCGCGTGAGGTCATGAAAAAATACATTGCACCATATGCAGATACTGTAGAAACAGATAACTTAGGTAGTGTCATTGCTAAAAAAGTTGGCGATGAAAACGGTCCTAAAATTGTTGTAGCAGGACATTTAGATGAAGTAGGCTTCATGGTTACACAAATTGATGACAAAGGCTTTATCAAATTCCAAACAGTGGGTGGCTGGTGGAGCCAAGTTATGCTTGCACAGCGTGTAACGATTACTACACGTAAGGGCGATGAAGTGATTGGGGTTATTGGTTCAAAGCCACCTCATATTTTACCTGCGGATGTACGTAATAAGGTAGTAGACATTAAAGATATGTTTATTGATATTGGTGCAGCTTCTAAAGATGAAGTACTTGAGTGGGGCGTACGTCCTGGCGATATGGTAACACCGTACTTTGAATTTAATGTAATGAAAAATGATAAGTATCTATTAGCTAAAGCTTGGGATAACCGTATCGGCTGTGCAATCGCGATTGATGTTATGAAAGCGTTACAAAATGAAAAGCACCCTAATATTCTTTATTCTGTAGGGAATGTACAAGAAGAAGTTGGACTTCGCGGTGCAAAAACTGCTACACATAAAATCCAACCAGATATTGGATTTGCAGTGGACGTAGGTGTAGCAGGAGATACTCCTGGAGTTACAGCAAAAGAATCAACGAGTAAGATGGGTGCAGGCCCTCAAATCGTTGTGTATGATGCATCTATGGTTTCACATCGTGGCTTACGTGAATTCGTATTAGATGTAGCAGATGAGCACAATATTCCATATCAATTTGAAGCGATGGCTGGCGGTGGTACAGATGCTGGCTCCATCCACGTAACAGCAAATGGTGTACCAGCACTATCAATCGGTATTGCAACACGCTATATTCATTCACATGCAGGTATCCTACATCGTGATGATTATGATAATGCCGTTAAATTAATGGTAGAAGTCATTAAAAAATTAGACCGTGATGCCGTCAATAAAATTACTTTTGACTGATACTGCTAAATAGATATAGCATGATTTTGCCTTCTAACAAAATGTTAGGAGGCTTTTTTACTCATTCCAAAACAATTAGACTTGCTAATATGAATAGTAATTATAAACACAAGTCCCATTCTTATTAGTGAGTAAGACTCTTATAGAAATCAAAATATAGAGAAGTATTAATTTGTAGGTTAATGGAAAATAGCTGCAAGTAAATTGATTGTTGCTGTGCTGAGCAACAGCCTATGTTAAGTTAGCTTATGACAAGAATCATTGCTAGCTTCTAGAAGCGTTTAACGAGCATAGAACTATTAAGAATGAGTAAAGGTTGACAGGTTTCAAGCAATGTATAGGAGCTAAAAGTAGTTCTTGTGAAGAATAGGGTATTCCCGTTTATACCATTCAAGAAACACCCCATTTTCGCTATAAAGAATTTTGCAAGAGCTGTAGAATATTTTTCCCCATTTCAAGAGGGGTTGTTGCTAGTATAGAGGATCGATAATTGGATAGAATCACGACACCTGTTTGCTGTTTTTTATTAAATCCTAGATAACTAGAGAAGCCTTTCGTTGATCCGTTATGCCAAATAATATCGTCTTCAAGTACCCAACCTAATCCGATCCTTACATCTTTTGAAATAGTATGAGTAGCTTGATGTGTTAATAGATAGCCTGAATTTTGATTGCCAATGTGTATTTTTAAAAATTTTAATAAATCATCAACAGTGGATCGTATAGCGCCAGCTGCCATAAATTCATTCATTTCAAGTGGGGGCTTGTTATGTCCCCGAACAGAATATCCCTTCAATACGGTATTTTCTTTAGAGGGGGGGATAGAAATAAAGGTATTCGTTAAATTTAAAGGTTCTACGATTCTACGAGTAATGGCTGTTTCAAAGTCAATGTGAAGTTCATTTGCTAATAAATATCCTAAAAGGCCCATTCCTACATTAGAATATCTAAACTTAACTTTAGGCTCCTGGGTATGGGTTTTAAAATACTGTATTGCCTCATTCAATGAGTAGGGACAAAAGGGGTCACGAGGTGTTTGGCTATCAAAAAGATTATAGATGTTCTTCAGTACACCAATTCCCGGTAGACCAGATGTGTGATTTGCCAAATGTCTCAAAGTTACAGGGTGATTATCGGGAATTTCAGAAAAGTATTTGGCGATAGAATCTTCTATCTTCACGATTCCTTCTTGAATCATTTCCCCAAACATGGATGTTGTTAAAACTTTAGAGATTGACCCAATTTCATAGACATAGGGTTTTTTATCATATGTGACATTTGAGCCGTTGAATATAAAAGCAGCATCTAGATTACGACAAATAACACCAATGGATAGGATTACATTCGGACGAGTCTTTACGTAAGGATAAGCAATTTTAAAAATATCCTTTTTTAAATCATTTAAATCCACAAATATTCCTCCTTTTCAATCTCTAATTTTGTTGATCGCTAGAGACGATAGCATGGAGTTTCGTGTATATTTCTTTTAATTGCAGTAAATCCTCTTTAGAGAGCTGTGAATAGTATTTATTGATAATGGCTAGTTCAATTTCTTCCTGTTTTTGAAAATAATCAAAGCCCCGCGTATCTAACTCGATGATGATCTCTCTACGGTCCTTTTGATTTATGGTTCTTTTTATAAAGCTCTCCTGTTCTAATCTTCCTACTAATTGACTTACAGCACTAGCAGATGTCCCCATCAACTTTGCTAATTCGAAGGTTTGCAAAGGGCCATGTGTTTGAAGAAGACTTAAAAATAGTGCCTGCTTTGTAGTTAATGTTTCATCTAATAGGGTGGAGAATTCTTCTGTTAGCATCACATTTGTTTCATATTCTACTTGGTTCAGCTCTTTGACCAGCTGTATCAGCTCTTTTTCCATTTTTTCACCGCCTCAATAGTTAATGCATATTAATTATAAATATATATAAACTATAATGCAATTATTTAAGAATATGAATGTTTAGTAAAAAAGAAAATATGTATAAATATTCGCTTTGACGAATTTTTGACACATTTAATAACAAATGAATAATAATTAAGATTAATTATAAAAATTCAGTTGATTTTATATTTATGCATGTTATACTAATTTCAACAGCAACGATATAAGGAGCGAAGGCTATGAAATTACTCGAAGAAGTACAGTTAAAGTTAGTGTCTAGTTTAAAGGGAAAAGATTTACTAACTTTGCTAGACTATACAAGTCAAGAGGTCCAGGATCTTATTGAATTAGCAACACAGCTTAAGATGATTACAAAAGAGGGGAAATGTCCAAGATTACTAGAAGGTAAAACGCTTGGCATGATTTTCGAAAAACATTCAACTCGTACTCGTATTTCATTTGAAGTTGGTATGAATCAATTAGGTGGGAAAAGCATGTTTATGCATGCGCGTGATTTGCAAATTGGTCGTGGTGAATCAATTTACGATACAGCGCATGTATTATCTGGCTATTTAGATGGCATTATGATTCGCGCAAACTCTCACAAAATGGTCAAAGAGCTTGCAGAGCATGCAGCAATCCCTGTCATCAATGGATTAACGGATATTTATCATCCCTGCCAGGCATTAGCTGATTTAGAGACGATTGCAGAAAATAAAGGCATGTTAAAAGGACTTAAAATTGCCTATGTAGGTGATGGCAACAATGTAGCACACTCACTCGTAGTAGCTTCAGCACACGTTGGCATGAATGTAGCTGTTGCGACACCTGTAGGATATGAATGTGATGGGGAAGTCATCGCTAAAGCACAGGCCATTGCGGCAGCAAATGGCAGTACGATTATAATCACGAATGATCCTGTTGAAGCAGTATTAAATGCAGATGTCGTCTATGCTGATGTTTGGACATCTATGGGTCAAGAGGAAGAAACAGCAAAACGTTTACAAGATTTTGCTGGCTATCAAATTAATGATGAGCTAGTAGCCTATGCAAAACCAAATTATATGTTCTTACATTGCTTACCAGCACATCGTGAGGAAGAGGTTGCGACTTCAGTTATTGACGGACCTAATTCTTACATCTTTGAGCAAGCCGAAAATAGATTGCATGCTCAAAAAGCTGTATTAGCATCGATTTTAGCTTAAATTGAGACATATGCTTTCTCGAGTTGAGAAGTACGATAGATAGAGTTTACATGGACAACAGAGGGTGTTCATGTGAATAACATAAAAGTGGTAGGCAGACAGAGGGATGTTCACCACGTGCGATGTTTGTTGTCAAGATGGATGGCTACATCGCTACATAGTAAAGTAACCTGGGAGACGCTAGGTTACTTTTTTTCTTTGTCAAAAATATAAAACATGGTTTTCTTATAAGTTATAGAGAATATAAGGAATTATTTATATAATAGGTTAAATAAGTAATGAAGGAGTGAACTCCTCGTGAATATAGACCATATCGAGGCATTTTTATATGTTGTCCATTACAAAAGTATCCATAAAGCAGCCAATGCATTATTTCTTTCACAGCCGACTGTAACTGCACGTATTAAGTCATTAGAACGAGAGCTAGGTGTTGAGTTATTTTACCGAGATGGAAGGAGTGTGAGCGTATCAGAGAAAGGGAAAGATTTTTTACCATTTGCCACGCAAATTGTGCAAACATTTCAGCAAGGAAAGAAGCAATTAGAAGAAACGCAGGAGACCGATGAGGTATGTATTGGTGCAAACGGTGTAACAGCCCAGTATTTTTTAGCCTATGCATTGCCTAAATGGAAAGAGCAATTTCCTTATTTGCGTTTTCAATTATTTACAGGTTCCACAACAAACATTTTAGAAAAGCTACAAAGCCACCAAATTCATCTAGGCTTTATTCAATATGTACATGGGGATGACATAGAGAACGAGCTTTTATTGAACAATACAGTGAAACTTGTCAAACACCGTGATCACCCATTACAACTAAATGAACTTATTCAAGCAAAAGAATTAGCTCAACAGAAAATGGTGTTTTTTGAATGTGGCGCGTTTGATTGGAATTATGTGCATAAAATGTTCGAGGTAGAGGGAGTAGCAGCCAATATTGAGGTACGAACAGATCATTTAGAAGTTGCCAAAGAGTTTATTCGGACAAAAGACTATCTAAGCTTTTTACCACATCTATGCATTAAAAAGGAACTGGAAAGCGGTGAATTTGTGGAGATAGACGTTAAGCATTTGCTGGATATGAATCAACATATATTTTTAACCTATAAAGAGAAAGAGACGTTGCCATCAGCCTTTTGGCAGACAATTTGTGAAACAGCTAAGCATTTTGAAAGCATAGGAGACACGTATTGATAAAAAATTTTATCACCACATAAAATTTTTTCTATTACTGTACCTATTGCATATCGTCTAAAGGAACGGTAATATCATTCTCAATCCAACAAAACATACTTAACCACTATGTTTAGTAAAATAAAGATTGAGGAGGAATTGACATGGCTAGACAGGATAAAATTCGATTTGGAGCAATTATTCATGGGGTAGGAGGAAATATTTCTGGTTGGCGTCATCCAAAGGTGGCGAGCAATCAAAGTGTAAGCTTACCTTTCTATATTCAGCAGGCTCAGAAAGCAGAGCAGGGAAAATTTGATGTAGCATTTATTGCGGATGGTTTATTTATTAACGAAAAATCCATCCCTCATTTTTTAAATCGATTTGAACCTATTACAATCTTATCGGCTTTAGCAGTAGCGACGAAAAACATTGGGTTAGTTGGAACAGTCTCAACTTCCTATAGCGAACCATTTACAGTAGCACGCCAATTCGCTTCATTAGATCATATTAGTGCTGGGCGTGCTGGATGGAATGTTGTAACGACACCATTAGAAAGTACTGCTTTGAACTATAACAAAACAATCGACCAACATCCTAGCCATGCAGAACGCTATCTCATTGCGGAAGAATACTTAGAGGTTGTCCAAGGCTTATGGGACTCGTGGGATGATGATGCGTTTATTGCAGATGTCAACAAAGATCAATTTTTTGATCCAGAAAAATTACACACATTACATCATAAAGGGCGATATTTTTCAGTCCAAGGACCACTCAATATTGGTCGAACAAAGCAAGGCCAGCCCGTTATTTTCCAGGCTGGGTCGTCTGATGCAGGCATTCGATTAGCTGCAAAAGATGCAGATGCCATTTTCACACATGGGGCATCTATTGAAGAGGCACAGAAATTTTACTCGAGAGTAAAAAAAGAGATGGCAACATTTGGACGAAATCCCGAAGAAGTAAAGATTTTTCCAGGTATATCACCAATTATTGGCGATACGGTGGAGGAAGCAGAGGCGAAATATCAAGAAATTGTTGAGTTAGTTTCCATAGACCGTGCTCTTGCTTATCTTGGACGTTACTTTGACCATCATGATTTTACCCAATACGATGTGGATGCACCGTTTCCTGATCTAGGGGATATTGGAGCCAATAGCTTTAGAAGCACAACCGATTATATTAAACGTTATGCTAAGCAGGAGGGTCTGACATTACGTCAAGTCGCTTTACGCGAGGCGACACCAAAAACAGCCTTTTTTGGGACAGCTGAGCAAGTAGCAGATCTTGTACAAGAATGGTTTGAAAAGGAAGCAGCAGATGGTTTTATTATTGGCGTGACAGTACCTGGTGCTCTTGAAGATTTTGTTGATAAAGTAGTGCCAATTTTACAAGCAAGAGGGCTATATCGTAAAGATTATGAGGCAGATACTTTGCGTGGGAATTTAGGTTTACCATTCAAGGAAAGTCGCTATGTTAAACAGTCTGTCTAAAAACCTAGTAAGTTTATTTGAATAAAAGAAATTAGGAGGGGTTATATGAGTTATACATTAGGCATATTAGATCAAAGCCCTATTATTGAAGGAGCAAGCAATGAACAAACATTACAAAAAACGGTGGCTTTAGCACAACGAGCTGAGCAGTTAGGCTATTCACGTTTTTGGGTATCGGAGCATCATCATACAGAGTCATTAGCAGGTTCTTCTCCAGAAGTATTGGTTTCTTATTTACTTGCTAAAACCAAATCCATTCAAATTGGATCAGGTGGGGTTATGCTACAGCATTATAGCCCCTATAAAGTAGCCGAAAATTTCCATGTTCTAGCATCATTGGAGCCAGGACGTGTAGATTTAGGAATCGGTAAAGCCCCTGGTGGCTTGCCACTTTCCACGAAGGCTCTACAATATGGCACACTCAATCAAGGAGAAGATTTTGAAGAGAGACTAATATTTTTACAGCAATTAATTGAGCAATCCATACCTAAAGAGCACGAATTATATGGCATACAAGCAACGCCGATTCCAAAGGCAAAGCCGACATTATTTTTGCTTGGCGCTAGCCCTGAAAGTGCTGCTCTTGCAGGAAAACTCGGCATTGCATTTGTCTTTGCTCGATTTATTAATAGTGATAATGATGTTTTGGCGCAAGCGGCTACAATCTATCGCAGTCATCATCCAAACGGTACTTTTGCAATTTCCATTGCTGCACTTGCTGCTCCAAGTAAAGAGGAAGCGAAAGAGCTAATAGGAGATCAAAAAATTACAAAGGTGCATTTAGCAAGTGGCAGAAGCCTGACGCTACAATCAGTAGAGCAAGCAGAGAAATTTGGTCAGGAATCTGGAGAGGAATACACGGTGGAGCAGTATGAGGCCGATATTTTATACGGTACAGCAGAAGACATTAGAGCCAATTTAGATGACTACCATGTACGATTCCAAATTGATGAATTTATTTTGCATACGCCCATCTTGAAGGAATTTGAACGTCAACGTTCGTTTGAGCTTTTAAGTCCTGTCCATTTGCAGTTACAGCAAAAGGTGAAGGTAATCTAAGGGAGGTCATGATATGACAAAAAGTTTAGATATAATTATTTGGTCGAAGCAAGGTTGTAGTTATTGCGAGGAAATAAAAGCATATCTACAAGAACGACATATTTCCTACAAAACAGTTGATGTCACGTCTAATGATAATTTTAGAGACATCCTTGATATAAAGTATGGTGTTCGACATGTACCCGTTGTAGAAATTGGTTCAAGTGAAACAGGTATCTATAGAGCCGTAACAGCAATTGGTTTAGAGCATCTACAGAAGGCACTTGCTGTGAATCTACCCTCATATGCATAACAGAAGGAGAGAGGAATCTTATGAAAAAAATATCATTTTATTTGCTACTTGTGCTAGCAGCACTATTAACTGCGTGTGCAAACTCAGAAAAAACAGTTGGTGACGCCAGTGCTCAAAAAACAGCACAGAGTGGCAAGGATGTTCAAAAAATTATAGTTGGTACGGGAACTCAGTTTCCAAACATCTGTTTTTTAGA
Source organism: Lysinibacillus sp. AR18-8 (assembly GCF_001705465.1). Lineage (NCBI taxonomy): Bacteria > Bacillati > Bacillota > Bacilli > Caryophanales > Bacillaceae > Lysinibacillus > Lysinibacillus sp. AR18-8. Next base: position 53,793 of record NZ_MDGU01000014.1, on the reverse strand, counting down.
TGACAAGGGAAATTTAACTGGTTATGATGTAGAGCTTGTTCGTGCAATTGATGAGAAGCTACCAGAATATGAGTTTGAATTTAAAACAATGGAATTCTCCAATTTATTACTAAGTTTAGAAACAAGAAAAATAGATTTTATTGCCCATCAAATGGAAGTTAATAGTGAGCGTGAAGAGAAGTTTTTATTTAATAAAGAGCCGTATAATGTTTTCCCATTAAAGGTGACAGTCAACGAGAAAAATAATGCAATTCAATCCATTGAGGATTTAAAAGGGAAAAATGTGAGTGTTTCACCAACAAGTAATTCTGCTGTTTTTATTGAAAAGTATAATAAAGAGCATAATTTAGGAGCAAATATCGTTTATTCTTCTGGCTCAGTTGATGTTAATAATCAACTTGCAACGGGACGAATTGATGCCATTATTACCACACCGTTTGCTGTTCGATACTATAACGAAAGCAATGAGGCACAGCAAAAGGTTGTAGGTGATGCATTATTAAATTCAAAGGTCTACTTTTTACTCAATAAAGATGAAGTGAAGTTACAGGAGCGCTTAGATGAAGCAATCGTTGAATTAAAGAAAGAGGGGGTAGTGAGTGAGCTTAGTAAAAAGTGGTTGGGTGATGATTATACAGTAGACTTCTAATGAATAGGAAAGGAAGATGGCAGTATGGAAAATAACTTTGATGTCGTGCTAATTGTGGAAGTACTTCCAACATTGCTTCAGTATTTACCCATAACTTTCGAGATTCTAGTATTCTCCATACTTTTTGGTATGATGCTTGGGATTGTGCTAGCCATACCAAAGCTACTTCACATACCGATATTGAAGCAAATTATTACAATCTATATATCCTTTATTCGTGGTACACCCATTTTAGTGCAGTTGTTCTTAGTATTTTACGGTATACCCGCATTGTTAAAGCTCATTCATATTGATGTGACACGAATGGATGCAATGTATTTTGTTATTATTACGTACACATTCAGCAATGCGGCAGCCTTTGCCGAAATATTTCGTGCAGCAATTTTAACCGTTGATCGGGGTCAAATGGAGGCGGCCTATTCAGTAGGCTTAAGTGGATCACAGGCTTTTATGCGAATTGTTTTTCCACAGGCAATACGTGTTGCTTTTCCAAATATAGCAAATACAATGATTAGTTCATTAAAAGATACATCGTTAGCATTCTCCATCGGTGTAATGGATATGGTGGGGAGGGGAGAAACCTTGATTGCTTCTACGACACGAGCGTTTGAAATCTATGTAGCTTTGTCAATTGTTTACTATGTCATCGTGATAATCCTTGAAAAAGTATTTAAATTTAATGAACGCTATTTTAATCGCTATATGCCAAAGGAGCTTGCTTCACAATAGGGGGAATATGCTATGACCATTGATATCGCTTTTATAGTAGAAGCATTACGAGAAATTAGTAAAGTAATACCGTTAACCTTATTCATGACTATTACACCTGTTTTATTAGGAATCGTTATTGGCATAATTGTAGCTTTCGTGCGCATTCAACAGATAAAAATAGTCTCATCTGTACTTAATTTTTATGTTTCATTTTTCAGAGGAACACCTATCATTATGCATATCATGCTCGTTTATTTTGGCTTGCCAATGCTAGTTGATAGTGTAGCTAATTTGCTTCATTTAAAGATACAATCAAATTCTATTCCTATATTATTTTTTGTCATACTAGCCTTAACACTTAGTGCAGGGGCTTATGCCTCAGAAATTATTCGTTCAGGGATATTAGCTGTACCTAAAGGACAATTAGAAGCAGCATATGCGATTGGATTAACATTTCCTCAAGCGATGCGACGTTATATTTTACCACAAGCATTTGGGCAATCTATTCCCAATTTGACGAATGTTTTTATTGGTTTTTTACATGCTACATCATTAGCATTTTTCTTATCCATTAAAGAATTGACCGGTGTGGCAAATATTATTGCTTCCATGAACTTAAAGTTTTTAGAGTCATTTATTGCTGTTGGTCTTATTTATTGGGGAATTTCAATCATAGTAGAATGGGTTTCACACCGTATTGAAAAAAGAGTAACAGCCTATAGTAAAGGCGGTTTTTCATCATAGAAAGGGGAAATTAGAGTGACAGTAGCGAACATTGTGATTGAACATTTACAAGAGGAAGATTATGCAAGCTATCTTGAAGTTTTAGTTGAGAGCTATGCGCAATATGAAAAGGACTATGAAGACCCAGAGCGCTGGCAATCATATTTAAGTGATATCCGTGCTTCGGTTGGTAATCCGAATGCAGAAACAATTCTAATTGCAAAACACGGAGATGACATATTAGGTGGATTACAACTATTTACAGATGCAGGGAAAGCGTATGGCTTGCCGGAGCTAAATATTCAATCGACGATTGTGCGCTTATTAGGTGTGCATCCAAAAGGAAGAGGGCAAGGGGTTGCTAAGAAATTATTAAATGAAAGTTTTGCCTTTGCTAGAAAGAGACAGGATCAGGCACTTTATTTACACTCAGGTGATATGATGCAGGCTGCCATAAATCTTTACTTATCATTAGGTTTTGTTCGAGATGAGTCGAAGGAATTTTACAAGGGAGATATATTAGTCAAGAGCTTCCGTTATGATTTATAATGATAAACCCGCTGATGCTCTAGTCAATCAGCGGGTTTTAATGTTAATTATAGTGTGAAAATCTTTCCTGGATTCATAATGTTAAGTGGATCAAGCGCTGCTTTTATGCTTTTCATGACGACTAAAGAGGTACCGTGTTCAGTGGCTTGGTATTTCATTTTGCCAATGCCAACACCATGCTCGCCCGTACATGTGCCACCTCGAAGTAATGCATATTGCACGATTTGTTCATTGAAGCGATCCGCTTTTGCCTGTTCCTCGGCGTCATTTGGATTTAACATTAAAAGTGCATGGAAATTTCCATCGCCCACGTGGCCCACAAGCCCACCTGCGAGTCCAACATGATCAAGCTGTTCTCGTGCATATAAAATGGTTTCAGCAAGCACAGAGATTGGTACACAGACATCCGTTGACATGAGCTTCTTACCAGGATAAGCATGAATATATGCATAGGCTAAAGAATGTCGTGCTTCCCAAAGCTTATTACGAGCAGCATTATCTTGCTCGAATTCGACGGATAGACAGCTGTAGTCCTCAAAAATTTCTGTAGCAAATGCGATGTCCGCATGCATACCCGCTTCGTTTCCGTGGAATTCTAAAAACAATGTTGGTTTTTCGCTAAAGGATGTATCGTTATAGACATTGGCCTGCTTCATAGAGGATTCATCGACCAATTCCACTCGACCAATTGAAATACCAGCCTGTAATAAGGCGGTAACAGCACTAACAGCATCTCCAACTGTGTCAAAAACAGCTCGCCCCGCTGTCAAAAATTCAGGTATACCATACACTTTTAACGTTAACTCCGTAAAGCAGCCAAGTGTTCCTTCAGAGCCGACAAATAGACCATTTAAATGATAACCAGAAGAGGATTTCGCGGCTAAATTACCTGTATGGATGACAGAGCCATCTGCAAGGACAACCTCTAAATCACGAACCTGATCACGCATAACACCGTAACGCACAGCAGTCGTACCACTAGCATTCGTCGCAGCCATGCCACCTAGTGTTGCATCTGCACCTGGATCCACTGTGAATTGTAGACCGTGTTTTTTTAACTCCTTATTCAGTTGAGAGCGCGTGACGCCAGGCTGAACTTTTACAAGAAGGTCGTCAGGTCGAACTTCTAAAATCTTATTCATTTCAGAGAAATCAATAGAAATACCATGTGCAATAGGAATCGCGTTTCCTTCTAAGCTGGAGCCAACACCGAATGGTACAACTGGTACACGTTGTGCATGTGCAATTTTTAAGATGGCACTGACATCAGCTGTGGAACGGGGAAAGACAACGATATCAGGTAATCTCATCATATGATGAGATTCATCCTTTCCATGTAGCTGTCGTACCGTTTCGTTTGTTGACACTTGTTCTTCTAATAAAACCTGTTTGAGTTGATTGACAAGTAATTCTACTGCAACAGTCATTCCAATCCCTCCAAATTTTCTGATAAGTAAAACTTTATCACGCATTTATTGGAAATGGAATGCACAGTTCATTAAAAATCAGTTAGCAAATACTTTTTCTAGTTTTTGAACAAATTCATCTTGTTCTGTTGGACTGGATTGCTTCCACCATTTTTCAAAAAACACCCCAAGCCCTGGTAGTAAATGCTCTTCTCCACGATTAATAGCATCTTCCACAATGTCTTTGAATTCTGCGGCAGATTGACCATGTACATTCGCTGTAATTGCATCTCTTATTTGAAAATTCATCTATATCGCCTCCTTAGTAGTAATTTGTCCAACTATCGTTTAAATATGTATGAAATACCAAAGAAAATAGATAATTTTTGCAATAACTTTGGAGGAATTATGACTAAATATGCCAGGCATTTTATTCTTTCTGCGCGCTGAAATGTTGAAAATGGGCATTAGCTCTCAAACAACATGACAGTCTAAGATTGTGTTACCTAGGAATATTAAACTGTGCACAGTTGACAGGAAGAGTGGTATGTCCATTCGCAACAATCGCAAACTTTCATTAACACAATCGTTTGAAGAAATTTTAGAGGCTGTGCAACCAATGATTACAGCCATTTTTACGCAGCTTCATATTTACAAGGATTTTGATTACTATCGTCATATTGCTTCTATTGCGGTATGGAGGGCATGGCTAAAAGCAGATCCAGCAAAGGGACAATTTTCTGCTTATCTTTATTCTTCGATAAAAGGTGAGATTCTAAATGAATTATCAAAGGAAAAAAACTATTCAGAGCGAATAACGGTTGTTGATGGTGAAACACTCAATTTTATTCTTAGTGATATGGAGGGATGGGACAATCAAAAAATCCTAGCTTACTTGAAATTAAGTTGTCTCAGCTTAAGCAGATAGAAAGAGAAATATTACTACTTTATTATGTAGAAGGTTACAGTGATCAAGAAATAGCTAATGCATTAGGCTTATCCGCTGTTGCTATTAAAAAAAGAAGAGGTAGAATCATCCAGAGATTGAAACATCAACTTTCCAGGGTGGAATAAAGAACTAAAAATATCAAAAGTATGCTAATATTGAAATAAAATGAATATTAGCATACTTCACATAGGTGCATACAAATTCCGATAAAAGTGTTATGATTTGTAAGAAGTCAAAGAAATATACAATTCAAATTTAAATAATCGATATAGATAGATAAAATTTCCTAGTGAATGTTTATATAGTAGTATGGAGGGTTTGGAGTGGAGAGATGGTTTAATCAGATAGAGAAAAAAGAAATTTGGTACATGGTATTACCCTTATTACTTGTCATACCATTACTGAGCTTTAGCAATCAAATATATGGTGTTTTCCAAGGTAACATGTATCAAGATATAAAATTGGTGATACAAATATTAATCATTGTTTTTACAATGGCAATTGCGATCCAATCCTATTTAGTATTTTCACACTTATTATCCAATCAAACTTTATACATAGGAAACATGTTTTTCATTATTGCCTTATTAGAATTAGTTAGCTTGTTTTTTAGCCAATCTAGAGAATGGAACTTTATGAACGAGCCCCTACATATATTAATACGTTTATACTTAGCCATTGGATTTATACTTATTATTTTAAACCCTAAAAAGCGATTAACCATGAATCATCGGATACTGACATATGGTTGTTCGATGCTTTTCGTTCTAGGAAGCGTTTTTCTGGCTTATTATTCGCCCAAAGTATTGCCTAAAAATTGGTTAGATACGATTGATAATATGGTACACTTAATTGCTATTATTCTTCAAATTTTAACCATTGCTATTGTTAGTACATATGTAAAAAAATTACCAAAGCGTTCCATGTGGCTAATTAGCGCAGCTATTTCCCTTATTGTGAGTGATGTCTTCTTTATTGTTAGTCAAGATCAAAATGCGATATGGGATTTCTCAGCACTGATCTATCAGTTTTTAGCATTCTATTTTTTCCTAAAGGCGATTTATTATACATCTGTGGAAAAACCCTTTCAGCAGCTGTTGAAAATAAAAAAGGATCTTGAACAATCTCAACAGGAGCTTCGATTTCAAGCTTATCATGATGATATTACATTGTTGCCAAATGAACATTTTTTACTTAAGACGTTAAAAGAAAATTTACATGAACATAAAGCGCAAAAGGCTATCATTGCCATAGAAATTGATCGCTTTGCGGCGATTCGTTCGTCCATTGGGATTAGTAACTCTAATAAAATGATGAAACTTGTTGCAGAGCGAATTCAATCGATTGTACCTCCACATTATTTTGCAACTAAACTGCGTGAAGGACAATTTGTTATTTATATTGACCATGTAAAGACGATTGAGGAACTACTACAATTTTGCTTAAATCTTAAAAGTGCCATGGCAGATCCTTTACAGGTCCAATTATTTTCATTGAATGGCAGTCTAAATATTGGGATTGCTCTTTATGAGGAGCAATGGACTGGTGAAGAGCTATTAATGCATGCACAGTTAGCGATGCGAGAAGCTAGACAAATACCTCAAAGATTTCTTTTTTATAAACCATACATGTCTAAAGGTATTGCAGATCGAATATTGTTAGAGCAAGACTTACATAATGCGTTAGCCAATAATGAATTTTATTTAGACTATCAACCACAGGTCAACTTAAAAACAGGCACCATTGAATCGGTCGAAGCTTTGGTTCGCTGGCGTCATCCAACTCGGGGATTTGTTCCACCTGATGTCTTTATTCCTATTGCTGAAGAATGTGGCCTTATTATCCCGCTAGGTAAATGGATTTTAGAAAACGCATGCACTCAAGCGAAAATATGGGAGAAACAAGGCTTACCTCCGATGAAAGTGGCAGTGAATTTATCACTTGGCCAGTTATTTCAACAGGATTTAGTAGAAATGGTACAAGATATTTTACATCGTACCAATTTAGATCCGTCATTTTTACAATTAGAAATTACAGAAAGTATGACGATGAATATTGATCAAATGACACAGCTATTACATGAGTTAAAGGCATTAGGCATCCAAATTGCTGTAGATGATTTTGGAACAGGTTATTCCTCTCTATCTTATTTAAAGGAATTCCCAATTGATTGTTTAAAAATTGACCGAACATTTGTGAGAAACGTGCCACATAATCCGAATGATGAAGCACTTGTTTCCATGATTATTTCGATGGCTAAACATTTACGTTTGAAGGTTGTGGCAGAGGGCATTGAAGAAGTGGAGCAATTATCTTTTCTAATAGATGGTGGCTGTGATTATATTCAGGGCTATCTATTCAGTAAGCCAATATCCCCACAGCAAATTACGGAAACCTATAAAGATTTACATCATCGTGTGGAGGAAGTATTAACACAACTTCAATATATTGAAGATTATAGTATTTAAAAAAAGAACCTGCTTATTGCTATTGAGTAAGCAGGTTCTTGCTGTTTAGTGAACGAGATATTCTTCTTTTAATTCGGATATAGCTACTTCAGATCGCTCTTCTAAAGAACGGCGTAGGTGAACTGTCGCTGTTTTTTCATCATCGTGGAGCTGATCGATCCAGATGGAAACACCATTATAGCTCACTTCAAATTCTAAAGGTGAGGCGACAATTTCTTGTGCACGTTGAAAATCCAACTGAAGCCCCCCTTATTTTTTCTGCTTATTCTTATTTTGCGTTACTGTGTTAATTAGCTCCATAAACTCTTGAGAAAATTCCTCACTCACCTTGTTTGGTGCAATCTTTTGGTTTTTTGGCGTTTGAGGTAATGAGCCTTTATTATTGCTTTGACCTTGTTTATTGTCTCTTCCCATGTGAGTTGCTCCTTTCCTGTTGATATAAATTAATATGGCTTTGAAATGAACTTTTTATCCCGTCAGCACAGATCGCACTTCACAAGGAAAAATTCGCATAGCTCTTTGTTTATTGCGAACAATAATGAGTATTAAGATTTTTTAACAGAAAAATTATCGTTTAATAAAACCCAATTTTGAGGAAACGGGAATCCTAATGCCCAATAACTAATGCCACGTAAGTTGTAATGTTTAGTCATGTCAAATTTGGCTTGTGCACTTCTCGCATCTTCAAACCATACCTCGTGTTGCCTTCCTTGCTCATCAACATATCGATAAAAAGGAGATTGTGCCGTTGGATCATATTGGATTGTTGCCCCGTACTTGATGGCCCTATTGAGCGCTTCCTGCGGGCTAAACGTTTCGGCTTCTTGGCCTTTGACATGAGGCAAGAGCCAATCACGCGCATACAACTCAAAACCCAATAAGATTTTATCAGCTGGTATTTCAGTTAAAGCATACTCCACGACTCTTCGCATTTCATTAATCGGGGAAATAGCTTGTGGAGGGCCAAGACGATAGCCCCATTCATATGTCATTAATACAACAAAATCTGCTATTCTCCCATGTGCTTCGTAATCATGCGCTTCATATAATGTCCCAGTTTGTGAAGCACTTGTTTTAGGTGCGAGCGCTGTTGAAACTAAATAGCCTTTTGGATGAAGGGTATCCACAGCCAATTGAATAAAGGCATTGAAATTTTCGCGATCAGCAGGTAAAACATTTTCAAAATCAATATTTAATACTTGATAACCTTTATCTTGCATCACCTGTAATACATTATTCATGACCTTTTTACTTAACTCTGGACTGGACAAGACGACATGTGCTAAATTAGAGCCTTCTTCTGTAGAAGTAAAATTAGTGAGCGTTAACATTGGGATAATTTGTTTAGCCTTTGCTGCCGCTATCATATTTTCATCATTAATGGGCTGTAATGTCCCATCTTCCTTCATCTTATAAGCAAAAGGACTAAAATAAGTTAGTAGATGACCAATAGCATTAATGGAGTCTACAGCTTCATCTGAAGGTTGGTAGGAATAAGCATTGACTTCAATCGTTGGTAATTTTCTTGGAATCATCAATTGTGAACCAACATAAAGCATATTGGGATTGTTTAGTTTATTTTCTATAGCAATGGCTTGAACGGTCGTACCATAGCGCTGTGCTATTTGCCATAAAGTTTCTCCTGGCTGCACGATATGAACAATGGGTGGAATAATTAATTTCGTTCCTGGTGTTAATTGATCGGGATTCGTTAGATGATTTTCTAATATGATAGATTGCAAGGGAACGCTAAATTTCTGTGCGATTGACCATAACGTATCTCCTTTTTGAACGGTATAAATTGTATAAGGAGAAGGGATAACCAGTGATTGTCCGATGGCTAATTGATCAGGAGTAGCTAATGCATTTAATTGGCTAATAGATTGAACGGGTACAGCATAACGATTAGCGATTTGCCACAGTGTTTCGCCAGCACTTACCACATGGATAAGCATAGAACACCTCCAACACGTTGTTGTTATTAGTGCATCATATGTTTCAAGTGTGAAAAAGAGTATTTTAGTGTGATTCTAGAAAAAAGCTGAAATTTCAAATTCTTTCTCAATGAGTTGCATAGGATAAGTATCATTGTGAGAAAGGGGCTTGATGTTGAAAAAGGCGAAGCTCACAGGAAGAATCGTCACGCCTGAAGATTCGGATTATGAACAAGCGAGAACGAATAATAATTTAAATAATCCCAAATATCCGAGTGTCATTGTGTTTTGTCAAAAAACGAAAGATGTGGTTAATGCCTTAAAATGGGCTAGAGAAAACAATGAGCCTTTCAGAATTCGAAGCGGTCGTCATAGCTATGAAAATTTTTCTTTAGTAAATAAAGGGCTTGTCATTGATGTAAGTGATATGAATGATATTTCGGTAAATCTATCAGAAATGACGGCTAGAATTGATGCTGGAGCTAATATGGGAAACGTATACCGTACATTATGGGAGCATGGTGTTACCATTCCTGCTGGTACAGAAAGTAGTGTTGGGGTGGTCGGTTTGACACTTGGTGGTGGGATTGGGATGCTATCACGACCATTTGGATTAACTTGTGACAATCTTATTGAAATCGAAACGGTGGTAGCTAGTGAACATGAGGGTGCTCAGGTAATCAGAGCGAATAAGCAACAACATCATGATTTGTTTTGGGCAAGTCGTGGTGGAGGAGGAGGCAATTTTGGTATAGTCACTTCTTTGACATTCAAGCTTCATGCGATTAATGAGGTATCACTGTTCTCTATTACATGGGGATGGGATGACTTTGAAGTGGCCTTTGATGCATGGCAAAAATGGGCTCCCTATACAGATAAGAGTCTAACCTCACAGATTGAGCTAAAAACAAAGGAAGTAGGTGAGATAGTCGCACAAGGTGAGTTTATAGGAACAGCAGCTGAATTAAAGAAATTGCTTCGCCCTCTTAGAAAAACAGGCTTGCCAACAAGTATTTGGATAAAGGAAGTGCCATATAGCAAGGCAATAGAATTTTTTGATTTACCAAGCGGTAATCAGCCTGCCTATCGAAAAAGATCAGGGTCATTTTTGGAGAGACCGTTTCCATATAAGGCGATTCAGAGGATGAAAGAATTTTTAGCCCATGCACCTAATTCAAATACAACAATATGGCAACAGTCTTTAAGAGGAGCAGTAGGTGAAATTGCTCCCCAGCATACAGCCTATTACTATCGCAATGCGATAATAGCTCAAGAATATAATACTTCCTGGAAAAAACCGAAAGAGGAAGAACAAAATATTAAGTGGGTAGAAAATTTACGTCAAGCTTTATCACCTTATACGTCTGGTGATTATGTGAATTTTCCAGATCGATATATTAAGGACTGGCATACAGCCTATTACGGACGTAATTTTAGAAGGCTTCGTGAAGTGAAAACAAAATATGATCCGTATAATGTATTTCAATTTCAGCAGAGTATCCCACCTATTAGGAAGTGGTTGTAGCTGGAGAATGGAGCAGGTGAAGCGGCACTCCTGCTCCTTTTTGATTTTCACGTTTTAGCTTGATAAATACTGTTTAAGGGGTCACAATAAAACTATTACATATATTTCTAAAAGGATTGATTGGAATGGAAAATATTGTTGTTCGTAATAATGTAACAATACTCGGACAAGGGGACCAACCGCTTATTTTTGCACATGGATTTGGCTGTGATCAAAATATGTGGCGTTTCATTACGCCTGCATTTATGGACAAATATAAGATTATATTATTCGATTATGTAGGCTCAGGTAACTCAGATATAAATGCCTATTCATCAGAGAAATATCAATCGTTACAGGGCTATGTACAAGATTTATTGGACATTATTGAAACGCTATCATTACAAAATAGTATTTTTGTAGGGCATTCCATTAGTGCCATGATAGGACTGCTCGCATCTATCCAGCACCCTGACTATTTTAAGAAATTGATTATGATTGGTCCTTCTCCCTGTTATTTAAATGATGATGGTTATCGAGGGGGATTTGAGCGAAGTGATATAGCAGAGTTACTAGACATGATGGAAATGAACTTTACAGGTTGGGCTAGCTATATGGCACCTATTGCAATGAGTAATCCTGAACAGCCAGCATTAACACAGGAATTGAAGCAAACCTTTATAGCAGCAGACCCTATCATTGCAAAGGAATTTGCTGAGGTCACATTTTTATCTGATCATCGAAGTGAATTACCAAAGGTCTCTGTTCCTTCGTTAATTATCCAATGCTCGGAAGATAGTATTGTGCCAAGTAGTGTTGGAGATTATTTGCATCAGCATCTCAAAAATAGCACGTTACAATTAATGGAAGCAAAAGGTCATTATCCACATATTAGTCACCCAAATGAAACGATACAATGTATTGCAGATTTTTTGTAGGGAAAAATGAAAGGATTTTCAACAATGGAAAAACGACTCAACAATGCACCATGTGGATTTCTTTCCATCACACATGAAGGGCTTATTTCAGAAATCAATCGAACCCTGCTAGATTGGATCGGCTATGAGCAAGAGGAATTATTACATATGCATCTAGAAATTCTTCTATCTACGCCCAATAAGATGATTTTTCACTCTTATTTTTATCCTATGATTAATCTAGAGGGGCAAGTAGAGGAATTATTCATTCATCTCAAACAGAAGGACGGAATGTCGGTTCCGTTTTTAATGAATGCCAAATTGTACAAAGAGGATTTGGTAGAGCGCATTGATTGTATTTTAGTAAAGATGAAAAAGCGCATAGATTATGAACAAGAATTACGATCAGCCAAAAAACTACTTGAGGCTGCCTATCAAGAAAAGGATCGTGCATTAGCTAATTTGGAGCAAATTCATGTAGAAATAGAACATCAGCAGGCGAAATTATTGGAAATGAATGCTGCTTTAGTAGAATTATCAATGACTGATAAACTGACCGGCTTGAAAAACAGGAGATTTTTCCAGGAACAACTCGAAAAACATTTTAATCATTTTCATGAGACAGCAGAAATTTTTTCGTTATGCATTTTAGATATCGATCATTTCAAAAAGGTCAATGATACATATGGTCATCAAGTTGGAGACGATGTCCTCGTACAATTGGCACAACTATTACAAATACAAGTACGTCTAGAAGATATCGTCGCTCGTTATGGTGGGGAGGAGTTTATTATCATCCTACCTGAGACCGAGATACCTGCGGCAAAAGAAATCGGCGAAAAAATTAGACACACCGTGGAGCAGGATGGTTGGCCAACAGGCAGTCTTACGATCAGTATGGGAATTGCCACAGTAACTTCAGAAGATACAGAGACGACATTGATAAAAAAAGCAGATAAAGCATTGTATGGATCGAAAGAGCACGGACGAAACAAAGTCACTCATTTTCATGAGATAAAGTGACTAGCCTTTACAATTCGGCCATTAATTTTTGAATAGAAGGAAGATCTGCTGGAGCAAATGGAAGGTCAAGCAATTGGTTGCGGGGAACCCATCTTGCTTCAGCATGTTCTAGAATTTGAGGTGTGCCTTTAATAATTGAAGCTTTGTATGTTTCTAAATGAACGAAAAATTGTTCGTATTCATGGAGTGTTACAGCCACTTGTTTACCTACTTGAATCGTACAGTTAAATTCCTCAAGAATTTCTCGAGAAAGTGCCTGTTTTGGTGTTTCACCCTGCTCTATTTTACCGCCAGGGAATTCCCAATAATTTGCTAATACCATTTGGGGGTTTCTTAAAGCACAGAAAATTTCTTGTTGCTCATTTTCAATTATAGCCCCTACTACATGTATTGTTTTTTTCATTTATATACCTCACTTTGTGTCTTCGTTAGATATGTATGATTATAGCATGTTTAAGTTGTACGCCACTTGCCACCACTGGAAAATAACAGTTTTCTTACTTAGCTATGAAATTTGCTATTTCGTAGGGTATAATAGTGGTCAATATATAGGAAAAAGGCGGTAAGAGGTAGCGATGAAGAGAATTGAATCTACGCAAAATGCGTTAGTGAAATATTGGAAAAAGTTGGCGACAACAAGAAAAGAGCGTGAACGTTCGGGTGAATTCCTAGTAGAGGGCTTTCATCTTGTTGAAGAAGCATTAAAAAATAAAAACCAAGTATTACAAATTATAGTGCGTGAAGGTATCGATTTGCCAATGTTATGGCCAATCGATGATATAGCTATTGTAGAGGTATCGACTGCGGTAGCGAAGGAATTTGCGGAGACAGAAACTTCCCAAGGTGTTTTTGCTGTATGTAAACAGCCCGTCTTAGAGGATAATGTGATGACTACTTGGCGAAAAGTGTTATTAATTGATGCTGTCCAAGATCCTGGTAACATTGGAACGATGATTCGTACAGCAGATGCTGCAGGTTTAGATGCTGTAATTTTAGGAAAAGGCTGTGCCGATCTTTATAATCCTAAAACACTACGTGCTGCTCAAGGTTCGCATTTCCATATTCCGGTAGTGCGTGGAGATTTAGCAGAATGGATAGATATATTACAGGATCAAGGTGTACCGGTATTTGGTACTGCATTAGATGAGGAAGCGGTGCCGTATAGTGATATTCAGCATACGGGTGCATTTGCGATTATTATGGGGAATGAAGGAAGTGGCATTCAGCCTCAGTTATTAGCGATGACAGATCAAAATATGATCATTCCTCTTTTTGGACAGGCTGAATCATTAAACGTCGCAGTAGCAACAGGTATTGTTTTATATGGCTTTGCCAAGTAATTAATTGCTCATTGTGGGATTGAGGCAGTTGTCTCTTGATTTGCTACAGTCCATTATTGTATAATTTATTCTAAAATGTATGTTTAAATAATAAATGCTTTGACCGGGAAGTAGTAAAGATTGTGAATGGACGACAGGGAGCGTAGGCCAGAGATTGAGAGCCAACGCCGTATCAATGCAGTTTTGAATTCAGCCCGCGAGCAGCTACCGGGACCAGTGTACTGCTGTAAAGGTAAGCCGGCTTTATCAAGTCGTTATGTCAATGAAGTGATTGTAAGGCTTTGCTTTGCAATAACTAGGGTGGTACCGCGAAAATGTCCTCGTCCCTTTTTAGGGGCGAGTTTTTTTATGCCTAAAAAGCAGGCATTTATTTTCTGAGGAGGTTTTAACATGGAAGAGCAATTAAAACAATTAGAGCAAGAAGCACTTGCTAAAATTGAAGCAGCTGCAAATTTAAAAGAATTGAATGAAGTACGTGTTGCGTATTTAGGAAAAAAAGGACCTATCACTGATTTACTAAAAGGGATGGGCAAATTATCAGCTGAAGAACGTCCGAAAATGGGTGCTTTAGTGAATAATGTTCGTGAAAATGTAACGGCAGTATTAGAAACAAAGATTACCGTGTTGGAAGAGGCAGCCATTGCTGAAAAATTAGCGAGTGAGTCGATTGATGTCACTTTACCAGGTCGTGAAATTAAAGTGGGGAACCGTCACCCTTTAACACGTGTCATTGAAGAAATTGAAGATTTATTTATTGGAATGGGCTATGAAATTGCTGAAGGTCCAGAAGTGGAGAAGGATTACTATAACTTTGAAGCACTAAATTTACCAAAAGGTCATCCAGCTCGTGATATGCAAGATTCGTTCTATATTTCCGAGGAAATATTATTACGTACCCATACTTCACCAGTACAGGCTCGTACGATGGAAGCCAAAAAAGGTGAATCGATTCGCATAATTTGTCCTGGTAAAGTATTCCGACGTGATAATGATGATGCAACACATTCACATCAGTTTATGCAAATTGAAGGTTTAGTCATTGGCGAAAATATTCGCATGAGTGACCTAAAAGGAACATTAGATACGTTAGCGAAAAAAATGTTTGGTGCAGACCGCGAAATTCGACTACGTCCGAGCTTCTTCCCATTTACTGAGCCATCAGTAGAGATGGATATCTCTTGTTTCAAATGTGGTGGAGCAGGCTGTAACGTATGTAAGGGCACTGGCTGGATTGAGATTCTAGGAGCAGGTATGGTGCATCCAAACGTATTAGAAATGGCTGGCTATGATCCAAAGAAAGTTTCTGGATTTGCATTTGGTATTGGTGCAGAACGTATTGCGATGTTGAAATATGGTGTTGACGATATTCGTCATTTCTATACAAGTGACACTCGCTTCTTATCACAATTCGAGCGAACAGAAGCGTAAGGGGGATAAAACATGTTAGTTTCATTAGAATGGTTAAAAGATTATATCAATACGCAGGACTTAGCACCTGAGCTATTAGCAGAAAAAATTACACGCTCTGGGATTGAAGTAGATGCAGTAATTGATCGTGCTAATGCTATGGATAAAGTTGTAGTTGGTTATGTAGTTTCTAAGGAGAAACATCCAGAGGCTGATAAGTTAAATATTTGCCAAGTTGACGTTGGCGAAGCAGAGCCTCAACAAATAATTTGTGGTGCACCGAATGTTGATGCTGGTCAAAAAGTCATTGTTGCTCGTCCAGGTGCACATTTACCAGGTGGCATTAAAATCAAAAAAGCAAAACTTCGCGGTCATGAATCGAACGGAATGATTTGTTCCTTACAAGAGCTTGGAATCGAAGGAAAGCTTGTGCCTAAGGCATACTCAGAAGGTATCTTTGTCCTACCAGCAGATGCAGAAGTGGGCACAGATGCACTGGCTATATTGGGCCTACGTGATACAGTGTTGGAACTAGGACTAACACCAAACCGCTCAGATGCCCTTTCAATGCTAGGTGTAGCGTATGAAGTAGGTGCCATTCTTTCAGAGGAAATTAAATATCCAGAAATTTCCTATCAAACTGCTAGTGAAAAAGCACAGGATTACCTGAAGCTTCATGTAGAAGATTTACAAGCAAATCCTATGTATGTAGCAAAAGTTGTGAAAAACGTAAAAATCGGTGAATCACCGATGTGGCTACAAAATCGTCTAATGGCTGCGGGAGTACGTCCACACAATAATGTCGTAGATGTAACGAACTATGTATTAATGGAATATGGTCAACCTTTACATGCTTTTGACTATGATAGTCTAGCAACGGGTGAAATCGTTGTTCGTAAAGCAACAGAAGGTGAAAAAATTACAACATTAGATGACCAAGAACGTACATTAAAAGCTTCAGATTTAGTCATTACAAATGGCAAAGAGCCAGTAGCCATTGCTGGTGTAATGGGTGGTGCTAATTCAGAGGTAACAGATTCAACAACGACTGTTGTCATTGAGTCAGCCTATTTTGATGGTTTAACAGTGCGTCAAACGTCTCGTCATCTTGGCCTACGTTCAGATGCATCGGCTCGTTTCGAAAAAGGGGTAGACCCAAATCGTGTCTTACCAGCTGCTGAACGTGCTGCCGCTCTACTTGCTGAATTAGCAGGAGGCGAAGTATTAGAAGGTACATGTTTAGTAGATGAGTTAGATAAAACACCAGCGCGAGTAGTCGTTTCCCCAGATTTTATTAATGAACGTTTAGGTATGAAGATTGCATTAGAAGATATGCTTTCTATTTTAGAGCGTTTAAAATTTGGTGTAGAGGCAGCAAATGGTTTATTAATTATTGATGCACCAACACGTCGCCAAGATATTAAAATTGAAGAGGATATCGTGGAGGAAATTGCTCGTCTTTATGGTTATGATGAAATCCCAATGACATTACCAGAGGGTGCAACACAAGTAGGTAATTTATCACCTTACCAAGCAAATCGACGTGTTGTTCGTCATTACATGGAAGGGGCTGGCCTGTATCAAGCGGTAACTTATTCGTTAACGTCGGATGCATTGTCACAACGTTTTGCTTTGAAAGCAGAGCCGGTAACTCGCTTGCTTATGCCAATGAGTGAGGAGCGTTCTACATTACGTCAAAGCCTTATTCCACATTTAATCGAAGCGGCGGCTTATAATGTTGCACGTCAAGCTGAAGGCGTGGCTTTATATGAAATTGGCTCCGTGTTCCTTGGTCAATCAGATGAGGGGCAACCATATGAGGAAGAGCATGTGGCAGCAGTACTAACTGGCAAATGGCTAGACCATGCTTGGCAAGGTGAGAAAAAAGCTGTAGATTTCTTTGTGCTAAAAGGTATCATCGAAGGTGTCATTGGCAAACTTGGCTTAGCAAATCGCATGACATTTGTGAAATCACAAGTGGATGGCTTACATCCAGGTCGTACGGCTAGCATTTTATTGGATGGCAAGCAAGTCGGCATCATTGGTGGACTTCACCCAGCAGAGCAAAAAGCATGGGGTGTAAAAGACACGTATGTAATGGAAATGAATTTAGTGGCGCTATTAAGTGCAACGGCACAAGAAGCACCACTTGCCTATACACCAGTACCTCGTTTCCCAGCTATGTCTCGCGATATCGCTCTTATAATGGACCGTACAACAACAGCGGGCGAAGTAATGGAAGCTATTGATGCAGCGGGTGTGAAACTATTAAAAGATATCCGCGTATTCGATGTTTACGAAGGGGAGAAAATGGAAGCAGGTAAAAAATCGGTTGCCTTCTCACTCACATACTTTGATCCAGAACGTACTTTAACAGACGAAGAAGTAGTGGCCGCACATAACAAAGTGTTAAAAGCCATTGCTACGATTGCAGGCACAGAAGTACGATAATATATGAAAAAAGACTGTCTTACGAGGCAGTCTTTTTTTGTTTGAGAATGGTGAAGATGATGATCCAAAAGGTGAAGAATGAATGATCCAAAAAATGAGGAAAGCGCTCAAAAAGGTTCCTAATGCGTCTCACGCTCATCAGGAACCCCAAAAAAGCTTTTTTAAGCAACCAATAGTATGATTTACTTCATCTTCCGTGCTTTATCAGTGTTGGCGAAATGCCATTTTGTGATGGAGCGTAGAAATTCTTCGCCCTGATTACGCCAGATTCGGGCTGCTTGCACATCTACCTTGTTAGAGGCGCCCTTCATTAATGTAAGCCCTGTAATGTCACTCAAACGGTCCATTTCCTTTAAAAAGGCAGCACGAGCTAAAATAGATGCTGTAGCCACAGCTACATGTAATTGTTCTGCTTTAGTAGAAAAGTAGACATTCTCTTGTACAAGTTCACGTTCATTTTTTAAATAATTGTAATAGACACCACGTTCAGCAAACTGGTCGATTAAGATAAATTCAGGTTTTTCAGGTGCCATTTTTGATAGTGTGTTTTGTAGTGCCTTGTTATGCATCATGGCTTTCATTTTACCTTGGGAATAGCCTTTCGCTTGTAAGTTGTTATATTTCTCGTTGCGTAAGACGAGAACACTATGGACACAGGCTGCACGCAAATCAGGTGCAATTTTCCTCATATAGTCATCTGTTAGCAATTTTGAATCTTTTACGCCAAGCTCATTCATGAGTTCGATTTTGGAAGTAGGTACATATACTGCTGCTACAGTGATTGGACCAAAATAATCACCTGTGCCTGTTTCGTCTGAGCCTAAGACAGACATGGTTGCGAAATTGTTAGGCAGTACATCCCCTTTTGCCCCGATAGTGGAGAGTGGAGTAGCAGTTTTTTCAACAGTTCCCCAACGTGCTGCCTCACGTTCAGCACCGCCCCCCTGAAACATTAATTTGCCTGATTTATACATAGTTATGGCTGTATCTGGTAGTTTTGCCGCAAAAATGACTCCCGGAGCCTTTCGTTCTATAAAGTGCGATGCATAGTAAGCCATCACCTCTTTTTGAATATTTGTTGAAATGGAAAGCACAATATTTGCCATTTAATCGTTCCTTTCTGTCCTCGTTGTTCACAATTTTATACCTTTCATGGTATGATAATAAATAGCTTTTTTGTGTGATGGTGCTCACAAGCCTCTAAAATCGTGTGTGCATCGAATTTATAGGAGGGTGCGACTATGGAAAAACAAGAAAAGAATAAAATTTCTGTTGAAATATATGGTCATACATATAAAATGGTCGGCTCTGAATCCATTGGCCATATGCGACTTGTTGCTTCGATTGTTGATGACCGTATGCGCGAGATGAACGTACATAATCCCTCACTTGATAGCACAAAACTTGCTGTTCTGACAGCAGTAAATACAGTTCATGATTATTTACTATTAAAAGAACGAATGGAGCAATTAGAAGAAGAATTGAAAAAGTTAAAGGGTTGAAGAGAATGTTAGATTTAATCATATTAGTGGTACTGTTAGCTGGTATAGGCGTCGGTGCAAAACGAGGTTTTATTGTACAGATGATGCATATTGTCAGCTTTGTAGTAGCCCTAATTGTTGCGTATATTTATTATAAGCCATTAGCACAAAAATTTGTATTTTGGGTTCCGTATCCAGGTGTCACTGACACAGGTAGCCTTGGCGTTGTCATTGATAGTCTAGATTTAGACCGCACCTTTTATCGGGTAATTGCCTTTGCTGTTATTTTCTTTGCAGTAAAAATAACGTTGCAAATCGTGGCATCGATATTTGACTTTATCGCGTATTTGCCGGTGCTAAATACAGTGAATCGTTGGCTTGGGGCGTTACTTGGCATGATTGAAAACTATTTAATTATGTTTATTTTGCTATATGTGTGCGCCTTATTACCAGTAGATGCCATACAAAATTTAATGTCGAAGTCATTGTTAAGTGGTCTTATGTTGGAGCATACACCAATTATTACAAAGATGTTCCAAAACTGGTGGTATATTTATATGCAATAGTAACTGTGCACTTCTCTCTGTCTTGAGGGAAGTGTTTTTACGATAGGAGGAATTACTAATGAATAAAAAAACAATTATTCGCACACTCGAAAAAATTGCTTTATATATGGAACTACAGGGAGAAAATCCATTCAAGGTATCAGCCTTTCGAAAGGCTGCAGCAGCACTAGAGGGGGACGAGCGTTCATTAAGCGAAATGGATGATGTAACAAAACTCAAAGGTATTGGCAAGGGTACTGCGGCTGTAATAGAGGACTTAATGTTAACAGGTGAATCGAGTTTGTTAAAGGAGTTAGAAGAGGTTGTACCTAAAGGGTTACTGCCATTGCTAAAATTACCTGGCTTGGGAGGAAAAAAAATTGCGAAACTACACCAAGAGCTTGGTATTGACTCTGCAGAAAGCTTGAAGGCAGCTTGTGAGGCAGGAAAAGTACGTGAATTAGCTGGATTTGCTGTAAAAACTGAGGAGAAGATTTTAAAGGAGCTAGCCAATTTAGCAAATCGTTCAGAACGACTACCAATTTGGCAGCTTGAGCCTGTGGTTTTACAAATTGAGGCGCTTCTAGGTAGTATGAAGGAAGTAGACCGGTTTTCAGTTGCTGGGAGTTTCCGTCGAGCGTTAGAAACTAGCAAAGATATTGATTTTATTGTTGTGACAGAAGCAGTTGAGGAAGTACGCGAAAAGTTGTTAAATAGCTTGGCCATTCAAGAAGTCGTGGCGGCAGGGGATACAAAAATTTCGGTGATTTTAGACTTAGATGAACCAGTTAGCGTTGATTTCCGTTTAGTGAAAGATAATGAATATGCGACTGCGTTGCATCATTTCACAGGTTCAAAAGATCATAATGTTCGTATGCGGCAAATTGCCAAAGCCCGTGGTGAAAAAATAAGTGAATATGGTGTGGAACAGGAAGGTGGTACCGTTTTGACGTTCCAAGACGAGGCAGCATTTTTCGCTCATTTTGATCTACCTTGGATTCCACCGAGCTTACGGACAGGAACAGTAGAATTTGACAAAACAAACATAATTCAAAACTTAGTTCGACTAGAGGATATTAAAGCTGATTTGCATATGCATACAACATGGTCAGATGGTGCATACTCTGTTGCAGAAATGGGCGAGGCGTTACTAGCACGGGGCTATCAATATAGCGTTATTACAGACCATTCGCAATTCCTAAAAGTAGCAAATGGATTAACGCCAGTGCGTTTAGAAAAGCAGCGTGGAGAAATTGAGGCGTTTAATAAAGCACATCCAGATTTTCATTTGTTTAAAGGGACGGAGATGGATATTTTACCAGACGGCTCACTTGATTTCGAAGATCAGGTGTTAAAAGAGCTCGATTTTGTTATTGCTTCCATTCATTCTAGTTTTACACAATCACAAGATAAAATTATGGCACGTTTACTAACAGCTATGCAAAATCCCTATGTTCATATGATTGCCCATCCGACTGGTCGAATTATTGAAGATCGCGATGGTTATAATCCTGATATGAAACAGTTAATTGCCTGGGCAAAGGAATATGGTAAAATTTTAGAGTTAAATGCAAATCCGTATCGTCTCGATTTATGTGTAGAACATTTAGAAATGGCATGCGCTGCAGGTGTGCCAGTAGCCATCAACACAGATGCGCATGATATTGCACATTTACGTTTTATGGATATTGGGGTTCGCTATGCAAATAGAGCATGGTTACCGAAAGATATGATTGTGAATACATGGACGCGTGAACAGTTTGAAGCGTTCATACAACGAAATAAATAGGCTGAGGAGGTGTTCTCAGTGATTGCAGAACGCGCATTGAAAACACTAGAATACGATAAAGTTAGGCAACAAGTGGCTTCCTATTGTACTTCCTCCATTGGTAAATCTGCCATTGAGGAGCTTGTGCCACAAACAGATTTTGATAAAGTAGTACAATTATTAGAGGAAATGGATGAGGGACTTTCCATTTTGCGTGTGAAGGGCAATGTACCAATGGGAGGAATTTTTGATGTCCGTCCCTCTGCCAGACGTGCTCAAATAGGAGGCATGTTAGCAGCAGTAGAACTAATGGAAATTTCGAGCACGATTCGAGCAAGCCGAATTCTACGCAATTTTATTGAAGATTTAGAAGCCGATGAAGTGATTGATATTCCCCATTTCATCTCCAAAAAGGAAGCAATGCCTGTCCTAACAGGATTGCAACATGAAATTAATAACTGTATTGACGACAATGGAGCTGTCTTAGATTCTGCTAGTCAAACATTGCGCTCTATTCGCCAATCTTTGCGTGCTGAAGAAGGGAAAGTCCGCTCTAAGCTGGAAAGTTTAATTCGGGGAAGTAATGCAGCGAAAATGCTTTCTGATACACTTGTGACAATTCGTAATGATCGCTTTGTTATTCCCGTAAAGCAGGAATATCGTCACCACTATGGTGGGATTGTCCATGACCAATCTTCTTCTGGTCAAACCTTATTTATTGAGCCAGATTCTGTTGTCCAAGCAAACAATGAAATTCATCGCTTGAAAATGAAAGAGCAGGCTGAAATTGAACGTATTTTACTAGCATTAAGTGCAATGGTGCAAGAAGTAGCATCAGATTTATTTAACTTAGTGAAGGTATTAGGCGATATCGATGTCATTTTAGCAAAGGGCAAATATGGCCAAGCCAATAAATGTACAATGCCTAAAATGAATCAGGATGGCTATATCCGACTAATACGTGCACGTCATCCACTACTACCAATAGAATCAGCTATTCCAAATGATATTGAATTTGGTAAAGACATTACAGCTATTGTCATTACAGGTCCTAATACAGGTGGTAAAACGGTGACATTAAAAACGGTTGGTCTGTGTACATTAATGGCACAAGCTGGATTACCAGTGCCAGCATTAGATGGCTCAGAACTTGCTGTATTTGAGCAATTATTTGCCGATATTGGTGATGAGCAATCAATTGAGCAGTCACTTTCTACGTTCTCGTCCCATATGGTTAATATTGTTGACATCCTACAAAAATTTGATCACGAATCACTTGTTCTTTTTGATGAGTTAGGGGCAGGTACTGACCCACAGGAAGGGGCAGCCTTAGCCATCTCAATCTTAGACGAAGTACATGGGCGCGGTGCTCGTGTAATGGCTACAACTCACTATCCTGAGCTAAAAGCTTATGGCTATAATCGACCAGGTGTAGCCAATGCCAGTGTAGAATTTGATATTGAAACTTTGAGCCCGACCTACCGTCTACTTATCGGTGTACCTGGGCGCTCAAATGCATTTGAAATTTCCAGTCGTCTTGGTTTACCTGAATCCATTATTGATCGTGCTAAAGGCTTTACTGGAACCGATCGACATGAGGTTGAATCGATGATTGCCTCATTGGAAGAAACACGTCGCCAATCTGAAGATGATGCAGAGCGTTCGCATGCATTGCTATTAGAATCAGAAACATTACGTAAAGAGCTTCAAGATAAATTGCAAGCCTATGAGGAGCGTAAAGAGGCGCTTGATAAGAAGGCGAAGGAAAAGGCGCGTAAAATTGTTGATGAAGCAAAACGTGAAGCAGAAGCGATTATTGCAGAGCTTCGAGAAATGCGTAAAAATGCTGATCAAGTTGTCAAGGAGCATGAATTGATTGAAGCACGTAAACGCTTGGAAGAAGCAACACCACTTGAAGACAATAAAGTGCTAAAAAAGGCGGCACAAGTCAAAGCTCGTGCACAAAACTTAGTTGTCGGAGACGAGGTAAAGGTGTTAAGCTATGGTCAACGAGGTACTTTGTTAGAAAAGGTGTCAAATACCGAATGGGTTGTCCAAATGGGGATTTTAAAAATGAAAATCTCAGATAGTGATTTGGAATATATTAAACCTGAAAAAGAGCCTGTATTACGAACAGCTGGTGTGAAAAATCGAAATAGTCATGTGAAACTAGAATTAGATTTACGTGGTGAACGCTATGAGGATGCAATCGTAAGAACAGAGAAATATATTGATGATGCATTACTCTCTAATTATGGTCGTGTGTCCATTATTCATGGAGTTGGTACAGGAGCTTTACGTCAAGGTATTCAAAGCTATTTGAAAAAGCATAAGCGCGTAAAATCCTTCCGTTTTGGTGAAGCCGGTGAAGGGGGCTTAGGCGTCACAGTTGTTGAATTGAAATAAGCTATAAAGGGGACGGAGAAAAATGCTGAATTCTGGCTTTTGGCGATATCCAATTATCGAAACGGCAGGATATTTTAGTGTTGTAGTATTATGTTTAGTCGTCTCGATGGCATTGTTCGAAGTCGTTACGAAATATAAAAATTGGGAAGAAATTAAAAAAGGTAATGTCGCTGTGGCTCTTGCAACAGGTGGAAAAATACTAGGGATTTGTAATATCTTCCGCTTTTCCATTGCACGTCATAGTACATTAAGTGAAATGATCGGTTGGGGCCTTTTTGGCTTTACATTATTGATTGTAGCGTATTTCTTATTTGAATTTATGACACCTCGTTTTAACGTTGATCAAGAGATTGCCAATGATAATCGCTCAGTTGGTTTCATTTCCTTTACCATTTCAGTCGGTCTTTCGTTTGTAATTGGGGCAAGTATTGCATAGGAGTGTCATGACATGGAAAAATTAGCAAAAGTACTAATCGTTGTCTGTATTGCATTTTTGGCAGTAGGTGTCTACTATATGTTAACGATTTAAATAAAAAACGCATTCTCTTTATGAGGATGCGTTTTTTGTTAATTGTACATAGCATAAATTTCTACTACAACCTATTAACTTTCTTTCATAAAACTCTATTAAAGGGTAGAAAAATTATTTTTATAATATAGGAATATGCTGGTTATTTTTTTATGGAGTAACTCAAGAATGAACGAGCATTCATAAGGTGTATTCAAATAAATCCCGATAAATATCAATCATATTAATGTTGTTAATTGCATAATAATTAATCGAAAATGCATTTATTTTCTATTTTCTGTTTGAAACTGTATTTCTTTTTCATTATAATAAATATAAGAATTGACAAAGTTTGGGACAAAGGGGAGAGGACGTATGACAGCAAAACCATGGCTAGCAAATTATCCTGAAGAAGTACCATCGTCTTTAACGTTTGAGGAAATTCCAGTGCAAGAGTTTTTGACACGTGCCTATAAAAAGAATCCATCCAAAGTAGCGATTCATTTTATGGGAAAGGATTTGACGTACACCGAGCTATATGAGTCAGCTTTAAGGTTCGCAAACTATTTACAAGCACTAGGTGTGGAAAAGGGAGATCGAGTAGCAATTATGCTTCCTAACACGCCACAAAGTGTAATCGCTTACTATGGTGCCATGTATGCAGGTGCTGTTGTAGTACAAACAAATCCACTTTATACTGAACGTGAGCTTCAATATCAAATGGCTGATTCAGGAGCAAAGGTTATTCTCGTAATGGATATTTTATATCCGAGAGTCATGAAAATTATAAAAGAGACAGCTCTTGAAAATGTCATTGTGACAGCTATTAAAGATTATTTACCATTCCCAAAAAATTTAGTCTATCCATTTATTCAAAAAAAGCAGTATGGCTTTAGTGTCAAGGTTGAACATAGCGGCCAAAATCATCTGTTTTCAGAAATAATGCGTTCAGCACCAATTAAGATAATTGACAATATGCCATTTGATTTTGAAGAAGACCTAGCACTCCTTCAATATACGGGTGGGACAACAGGTTTCCCAAAAGGCGTTATGCTGACCCATAAAAATTTAATTGCCAATACGACAATGTGTGATGCTTGGATGTATAAATGTGTTCATGGTGAAGAAACCATTATGGGCATTCTACCATTCTTCCACGTCTATGGCATGACAACTGTTATGCTTTTATCTGTATTTACTCAAAATAGAATGGTGCTTTTACCGAAGTTTGATGCTGAAACGGCATTAAAGACGATTGATAAACAAAAACCAACACTGTTCCCCGGCGCACCAACCTTATACATCGGCCTTTTAAATCACCCAGACATTGCGAATTATGATTTATCATCCATTAAGGCATGCTTAAGTGGCTCTGCTTCATTGCCAATTGAAGTGCAAGAGAAGTTTGAGGCAGTGACTGGTGGAAAGCTAGTAGAAGGATATGGGTTAACAGAAACCTCACCTGTAACACATGCTACGCCAATTTGGGGGAAGCGGGTGATTGGCTCGATTGGTTTACCTTGGCCAAATACAGAAGCGGTTATTTTACGTACAGGTGATACAGAAGAGCTACCTATTGGTGAAGTTGGTGAAATTGCTGTTAAAGGACCACAAGTAATGAAGGGCTACTGGAATCGTCCAGAGGATACAGCTGCGACATTTGCTGATGGTTGGTTTTTAACAGGTGATCTTGGTTATATGGATGAGCAAGGCTTCTTCTATGTAGTAGATCGTAAAAAAGATTTAATAATAGCAGGCGGCTTTAATATTTATCCACGTGAAGTAGAAGAAGTGTTATATGAACGTGAAGAGATCCAAGAGTGCGTAGTAGCAGGCATACCTGATCCGTATCGTGGTGAAACAGTTAAAGCTTATATTGTATTAAAAGAAGGATATTCGATTACTGAGGACGAATTAAATAAATATTGCCGTCAGCATCTAGCAGCTTTTAAAGTTCCGCGTTATTATGAATTTAGAGAAGAGCTGCCAAAAACAGCTGTAGGAAAAATTTTGCGTCGTACGTTAGTTGAAGAAGAAAAAACAAAATTAGCGAATAAAGAAGCGAAATAAATACCTGTGAAAGTATTGACAAGCAATGCTGTAAAATATAATATGAAAATATGAATGAATGACCATTCATATTTTCATATTTTTTTAGGTTTACACGTCATATCGACGTGCGCATGTTTTTTAGGTGGTGATATAAAAGTGAAACGAGATAAGCCAAAATATAAACAAATTATTGATGCAGCTGTCATCGTTATTGCGGAAAATGGGTATCACCAAGCGCAAGTATCGAAAATCGCCAAACAGGCAGGGGTGGCCGATGGAACAATCTATTTATATTTTAAAAATAAAGAAGATATATTAATTTCTGTCTTTAATGAAAAAATGGCTGTTTTTGTAGAGTCATTACAAGATATAATAGAAAAGGGGAGTACGTCTAAAGACAAACTTTCACGAATGATTGAAAATCATTTTAATGTTCTAGCGACAGATCGATACCTAGCAACTGTCACACAATTAGAGCTTCGCCAGTCAAACAAAGACTTACGATTAAAAATTAATTCGGTATTGCGCGAGTATTTACAGCTACTTGATCAAATTTTAATCGAGGGTATGCTTACAGGTGAGTTCAATCAGACGATGGATGTACGCTTGGCTCGACAAATGGTTTTTGGAACAATTGATGAAACTATTACGTCGTGGGTTATGAATGACTATCGATATGATTTGATGGAACAGGTTCCAAAGGTTCAGGCATTAATCCTGAACGGCATTAAAGCTTAAAAGGATGTGGAGAAATGGAATTTCTAAGTTGGAAAGTAGAAGATGGAGTAGCGATTATTACAATTGCACGTCCACCAGCAAATGCATTATCTCGCGGTATTATTGCAGAAGTTAACGCTGTGCTTGATGCTGTAGAACACGATGATGCTGTAAGAGTCCTTGTACTTCATGGTGAAGGCCGTTTCTTCTCTGCAGGGGCAGATATTAAAGAATTTATTGGGGTAGAATCTGGTGAGGAATTTACAAAGCTAGCTAGCAACGGGCAGCAGGTTTTTGAGCGTGTTGAATCGTTTTCTAAGCCTGTAATTGCAGCCATCCATGGTGCGGCATTAGGCGGAGGGCTTGAGTTAGCAATGAGCTGTCATATGCGATTTGTCACTGAATCAGCAAAATTAGGTTTACCTGAATTACAATTAGGGCTTATTCCTGGTTTTGGTGGTACACAGCGCTTACCACGCTATGTTGGAGTAGCAAAGGCTGCTGAAATGATGTTTACAAGTGAACCAATCTCTGGTAATGAAGCTGTTCAGTGGGGCTTAGCAAACCGTTCATTCTCAGACGAAGCATTGCTAGAAGAAACGTTAAAGATTGCTAAGAGCATTGCTAAGAAAAGCCCAATTGCTTTAAAAGCAGCTATTCAAACATTGCAATATGCAAAGCATGCATCATTCTATGAAGGCATTGAAGCAGAGGCTAAATCCTTTGGGACAGTATTTGTCACAGAAGATGCCAAAGAAGGAATTCAAGCATTCATTGAAAAGCGTGAGCCTGTGTTTACTGGCAAATAATTTTCCAAATGTCGATAGCAACGTTCAGTATGTTATCGGCGTTATCGAAACTGAAAATATATAATATTTATAAGTTTACTTAGAATTATAAAACGTTCCAGGAGGTATGGATATATGAACATTTTTGCATTAATTAAACGCACATTTGATACAGAAGAAAAAATCGTTGTGTCGGGTGGTAAAATCCAAGAGGACGGCGCAGAATTCATTATCAACCCTTATGATGAATATGCCATTGAAGAGGCAATCCAAGTTCGCGATGCTGCTGGTGGTAAGGTAACAGTGGTGACAATTGGTGGCGAGGATGCAGAGAAGCAATTACGTACAGCACTTGCTATGGGAGCAGACGAAGCAGTGCTTATTAATACAGAAGATGATTTAGATGAGCTGGACCAACATGCAGCAGCTTATCTACTAGCAGAATACTTAAAAGATAAAGATGCAGATTTAATTTTAACAGGAAATGTTGCGATTGATGGTGGTTCAGGGCAAGTTGGTCCACGTGTTGCTGATTTATTGGATATGAATTATGTAACTACGATTACAAAACTTGAAATTGACGGAACATCTGCGAAAATTGTTCGCGATATCGAAGGTGATTCAGAGGTAATTGAAACTTCTTTACCGTTATTAGTAACTGCTCAGCAAGGTTTAAATGAGCCTCGTTACCCATCTCTACCAGGTATTATGAAAGCGAAAAAGAAACCGCTTGCAGAGCTTGAGTTAGATGATTTAGATATCGATGAAGATGATGTAGAAGTGAAGATTGAAACCGTAGACATCTTCTTACCAGCTCAAAAAGCAGCAGGCCGTATTTTAGAAGGCGACCTTTCTGCCCAAGCAAAAGAACTGGTAAATCTACTTCACACGGAAGCAAAAGTTGTTTAATTATTTGATGTCAATCGAATCTTAAAGGGTAACGGAGGGAATATGCTATGTCAAAAAAAGTATTAGTATTAAGTGAAGTTCGTGAAGGAAGCTTACGTAATGTTTCTTTCGAAGCAATTGCAGCTGCAAAACAAATCGCTGATGGTGGCGAAGTTGTTGGGGTACTTTTAGGGGATGCTGTAGCAGGTTTAACAGGTCCATTATTTGAATATGGTGCTGATCGAGTAGTAACAGTGGAACACCCGCATTTAAAACAATATACATCTGATGGCTATAGTCAAGCACTATTAGCTGTTATCGAGCAAGAACAACCAGCAGGTATTGTCTTTGGTCATACAGCAAATGGGAAAGATTTATCGCCAAAAATTGCAAGCAAATTGCAAGCAGGTCTAGTATCTGATGTCACTGCTATTGAAGGTGCAGGCGACGATGTGGTATTCATCCGACCAATTTACTCTGGTAAAGCCTTTGAAAAAGTAAAAGTTAAAGAAGGCGTTGTCTTAGCTTCTATTCGTCCAAATAACATTACACCTTTAGAAAAAGCAGAAGGTAAAACAGGTGATGTGTCTGCCATCTCTGTAGAGATTACAAATCTGCGCACAATTATTAAAGAAGTTGTTCGTAAATCTTCAGAAGGTGTAGATCTTTCAGAAGCGAAAGTAGTTGTTGCAGGTGGTCGTGGCGTGAAGTCAGAAGAAGGCTTTGAGCCATTAAAAGAGCTAGCTGATTTACTAGGCGGTGCAGTAGGTGCATCACGTGGTGCATGTGACGCTGAATACTGTGATTACTCGCTGCAAATCGGACAAACAGGTAAGGTTGTAACACCAGATCTTTATATTGCAGCAGGTATTTCGGGCGCAATTCAGCATTTAGCTGGAATGTCCAATTCAAAAGTCATTGTTGCTATCAATAAAGATCCTGAAGCAAATATTTTCAAAGTAGCGGATTATGGTATCGTAGGAGATTTATTTGAAGTTATTCCGCTTCTAATTGAAGAATTTAAAGCATTAAAAGTGAATGCGTAATACAGATGCAGGAAGGGATAACCCTTCCTGTTTTTTTATATTGCTTTCCATTTTAAAAAGTACTATTTGAAAATTATTGCAAAATAAAATATTGACATAATTAACGATAGACATTATAGTGATGGATACATTAATGATTTGAAACGCAAAGATTAGGAGTAGTAAAAGCTCGTTATTCGGTGAAGAGAGCTGCGGGTTGGTGCAACGCAGACCAATAAGACTTTGAACTTGCCTAGGAGTGGTAACACAAATAGAATTATCAGATTATTCTATTTGTTTGACGATTAACCTTCGTTACAAGGTTTTTTAAGCTGGGTTCTCAAGAGCCAATTAGAGTGGTACCGCGGTTTGCTGATAGCATATCGTCTCTTCTTTCATTTGATGATGAAGGAATAGATGGTATGCTTTTTTGATATTTAGGAGGTAAGAAAGTGGAAAAAAACAAGCAACAATTAACAAGAACAATGACCTCGCGTCATATCACGATGATGGCGTTAGGTGGTGCCATTGGCGCGGGATTATTTAAAGGAAGTAGTGCAGCCATTGATATGGCAGGACCATCTGTGCTGATTGCGTATTTAATCGGCGGCATTATTTTATTATTTGTTATGCAAGGCTTAGCAGAAATGGCCGTGCGTAATAAAGAAGCAAGAACCTTTAGAGATTTAGTGCAATCCGTGTTAGGTAAATACCCTGCGTATTTCCTAGATTGGATCTACTGGAAAATGTGGGTTTTAAATATTGCAGCAGAGTCTGTCGTGGCTGCTATCTTTATTCAATATTGGTTACCAGAATATCCAATTTGGATACTGGCACTATCTGTTTCTGTGTTAGTAACAGCGATTAATTTATTATCCGTAAAAATCTTTGCAGAAACAGAATATTGGCTAGCATTAATCAAAATTACTGTTATTATTGTCTTTATCATTGCAGGACTTATTTTATTGCTTGTGACGTTTGGAAATCATAGTGCTGTTGGTTTTGCTAACTTAACGGAGCATGGTGGGTTTTTCCCTAATGGCTCGACGGGATTAATTGCTGCAATGCTTGTAGTTATCTACTCCTATGGTGGGACAGAAATCATCGGGATTACATTAGCTGAAACGAAAAATCCGGAAAAAGTAGTGCCAAAAGCTGTTCGCAGTACATTAGTACGTATTGTTACTTTTTACTTACTGCCATTCTTTATTATCGTAAGCTTGATTCCTTGGAATGAAGTAAATGGGGTTCCTGAAAGCCCGTTTGTCATGGTTTTTAAAATGGTTGGTATTCCAGGGGCAGACCATATTATGAACGCTGTTGTTTTACTTGCCATTATTTCATCAATGAATTCAGGACTGTATGGATCATCACGCGTACTATATACACAGGCTGTAGATGGACGTGTGCCTAAAATCTTTGCTTATTTATCGAAACGAAAAGTACCAGTATATGCTATTTTAATGTGTACTTTAGCGATGTATTTAGGGGTCATTTTATCTTTATATGCGGGAAGCAAAACATTTGATTTTCTAATGGGATCACTTGGTTATACTGTGTTATTTATTTGGTTAATTATTGCGATTGCACATTTAAAATCACGTAAAAAACAAGCAGAACACACAAGTGCCTATGAAGTAAAATGGTTCCCTTATACGACTTGGATAGCTATATTGGCGTTAAGTGCGATTCTCATCGGAATTATTTTCACCACATCTATTATTGTGACAGGCATTACGTTAGCTATTTACCTTTTTATTACGTTAACCTATGTATTGAAGGGTCGTTATCAAGTCAATTAATGACTGTGTATTGATTTTTCGACACAGATTTGCATAAAAAATACATTGTAGGCAGATTGTTCGCTCAAGTGAATTTATCCATGCTATACTACAAGCATAGTAAGTTTAAGGAGGATTTCAAATGGCAATTGTACATGCAACAGATGCTACGTTCCAGGACGATATTAAAGAAGGGTTAGTACTAGTAGACTTTTGGGCTGCTTGGTGCGGGCCATGTAAAATGATTGGGCCAGTTCTTGAAGAAATGGACGCAGCAGGTAGTGCGGCTAAAATTGTAAAAGTTGACGTTGACAATAACCAAGGTACTGCAGCTCAGTATCAAATTATGTCAATCCCATCTTTACTATTATTTAAAGATGGAGAATTAGTTGACAAAACAGTAGGCTTCCAACCAAAAGAAGCTTTAGAAGCATTTATCGCAAAACATGCGTAATGAATGAAGTTCACAAAGCCGAGCCATCAATTGATGTGTTCGGCTTTTTTTCGTTATATAATAAAGAAAATAACTAACATTATTCTAATGAGGGGAATTTTTACTTAGGGGGGCAGGTAGGTAATGAACGATTTAATAAAGCGAAAACTGGATATTTTACCAGATCAACCTGGCTGCTATTTGATGAAGGATCGACAAGGGACTATCATTTATGTCGGTAAAGCAAAAGTTCTAAAAAACCGTGTACGTTCTTATTTTACGGGAACACATGAAGGGAAAACGCAAAGGCTTGTAGGTGAAATAGAAGATTTTGAGTATATTGTAACGTCATCAAATATTGAAGCACTTATTTTAGAGCTGAATCTCATCAAATTACATGATCCAAAATATAATGTCATGTTAACGGATGATAAGACCTATCCATATTTAAAAATTACGAATGAAAAACATCCTCGTCTGATTACGACACGGAAGGTAAAAAAGGATAAGGCAAAATATTTTGGTCCTTATCCGAATGCCTATGCAGCAAGTGAAACGAAAAAGCTATTGGATCGATTGTATCCGCTGCGCAAATGTGTACAATTACCTTCCAAGGTTTGCTTGTACTATCACATGGGTCAATGCTTAGCACCTTGTGTGAAGGAAATTGAAGGTCAGGTTTATCAAGAAATGATTGAGGATATGACGAAGTTTCTAAATGGTGGTGTGGAGGCAGTCAAAAAAGAGCTTGAAGTTAAAATGCTAGCAGCTGCAGAAAACCTGGAATTTGAGCGAGCGAAGGAATTCCGAGACCAAATTGCCCATATTGATACGGTTATGCAGAAACAAAAAATAGTTTCAAGTGATACAACAAATCGAGATGTATTTGGCTATGCTGTTGAAAAAGGATGGATGTGTGTTCAGGTTTTCTTTGTACGCCAAGGAAAGCTGATTGAGCGCGATGTCTCAATTTTCCCCATCTATCAAGATGCAGAGGAAGAATTTTTAACATTTGTTGGGCGCTTTTATGAAAAGCCAGAGCATATTAAGCCAAAAGAAATTTTTATTCCACAAGCCATTGATGCAGCTATCTTAACAGAATTATTAGAAATTAAAGTGCTCACACCGAAAAGAGGTCAAAAGAAGGAATTGGTTGAATTAGCTACCAAAAATGCTGAAATTGCTGTGGCAGCTAAATTCCAGCTAATAGAGCGTCAGGAAGAACGTACGATTGGTGCTTGTGAGGCACTTGGTGAAGCAATGGGTATTAGTACACCTTTACGAATTGAAGCTTTTGATAATAGTCATATGCATGGAACGGATGCAGTGTCTGCTATGGTTGTTTTCATTGATGGGAAGCCTGCGAAAAAGGAGTACCGAAAATATAAAACGCGTACAGCAGCCAAGCATGATGATTACGGTGCAATGCAGGAGGTTATACGTCGTCGCTATATACGTGTTTTAAAGGAAGGACTACCATTACCAGATTTAGTCTTAATTGATGGTGGTAAGGGACAAATGGAAGTAGCCCGTGAAGTACTAGAAGATGAGCTTGGTCTTGTTATACCGATTGCTGGTTTAGCCAAGGATGATAAGCATAATACATCTCAGCTCTTGTTTGGTGATCCACCAGAAGTGATTAGCTTAAAACGTACAAGTGATGGCTTTTATTTATTACAACGAATTCAAGACGAAGTCCATCGCTTTGCTATTACCTTCTTGCGTCAACAGCATGAGAAGCATGCCATTCAATCTGTATTAGATCATATTGAAGGGGTAGGACCAAAACGAAAGCAACAGCTGCTTAAACATTTCGGTTCAGTCAAAAAAATTCGAGAGGCGAGCGAGCTAGCATTACAGGAGGCTGGGATGCCCGCTAATTTAGCAAGCCAAATTTTTAGCTATTTTCAGCAACAATCATTGTCAAAGGAATAGGCATGTGCTATGGTTATAAATAACATTGTTTTCAATGTTATGAAGAGTCAACTGCGTGACTAGTTTGTTTACGCAAAGGCTTAATGAATTGAATACATTCACTTTAAAGTGATGATAGAGGTGCAAGATTCAAGAGTAACACGATGGAGGATGGACAAGTCCAGAGATATTGTGTGAAAGGGGAGCTTGCCGAAGTACAGGATTGTTGTTCCATTGTTGTACTGGTTTTGCATTTAAGAAATGTAAGACTGTCGATTCTAAACGTTTCGGAGAGCTATCACACATGCGCAAGTTACGATTATTGTACATGTTATAGGCAGCTTTCACGTTATGTGGAGGCTGCCTTTTAGTTTTCTAGAAACGGTTTTACCCCCCATAATTTGGTGAAATACATGAACTGGAAGGGAGAACGAAAGAAATGGCTAAAATCGTGATGAAGTTTGGAGGAGCTGCATTAGCTTCTACTGAACAAATCCAAGAGGCTGCTAGGAAAGCGATTGCTGAAAAGGACAAAGGATTGGATGTAGTAGTGGTCGTTGCAGCGATGGGACACACTGCGAAAGAGATGAAAATGATGGTACACCAACTAACTGACGATGTGTCGAAAAGAGAATTAGATGCAGTTTTGTCAACTGGATCTCAATTATCTAGTGCTTTATTTACCATCGCTTTGCAGGAAGCAGGCTATGAGGCTGTGTCTCTAACTGGATGGCAAGCTGGTATACATACGGATGGTATGTATCGACATGCTCGTATCGACTATATAGATATTAGTCGTATGGAAGAACATTTTGCACAGGGACAAATTGTGGTTATTGCTGGAGAACAAGGGATTGACGAAGTGCACAATATCACCACGCTTGGAAAAGGTGGAGCTGAAACAGCTGCTGTTGCACTTGCCATAGCGTTGGAAGCGGAGAGAGTAGATATGTATACAAATGTGGATGGTGTTTATACAGCAGATCCACGATATGTTCCCAATGCCCAAAAGCTTCAAGAAATTTCATATGATGAAATGTTGGAATTATCGAATTTAGGGTCTCATATCATACATCCTCGTGCGGTGGAGTTAGCGAAGAAATTTCAAATGCCTGTTATTATACGTTCAAGTTTAATAGAATCAGTAGGCACTTTATTGAAGGAGGAAGTGGAAATGGAAAAAAATTTAGTCGTTCGTGGTGTTGCATTTGAATCAGATATTATTCGTTTAACAGTAGGGTATGATGCTTTTTCCAATGCTTCATTAGCAGATATATTTACGGTTCTTGCAGAGAACCGTATTAATGTAGATATTATTGTCCAAGCCATTATTGATGGGTTGAAGCCAACTGTATCGTTTTCCATTTTAAAAGAGGAATTTGCGGAAGCATTACGTGTTTTAGAGGATAGTAAATTATCACTTGGATTTAGTTTTGCTGACTTCGAAATTGGACTAGCAAAAGTTTCTATTATTGGTTCAGGCATGGCTTCCAATCCAGGCGTTGCTGCTCGTATGTTTGATCGGTTACGTCGTGAAAATATCCCTGTAAAAATGGTTAGTACTTCTGAAATAAAAGTGTCCGTTGTTGTACCACAGGATGATATGATCCAAGCAGCTAATGCTCTCCATGATGAGTTTAATTTAGAGCAAGCACTTTACATATAATAATAGAAGAAACAGCATTTTATGTAATTGACCGAAATAAAAGGAAGAAAAAAGAAGGATTGTCATCCCATTCTTTAATGGGAGACAATCCTTTTTAATTATTCTGTGGGAATGGTATTCATAATACGTTCTTTAACGTCCCATTTGACTGTAAACATGACGTATTGTTGCTTTTCCCGTTTTTCATTATAGCATTCTGTCAGGTAGCCTTTAGCTAGTTGAATTTGCTCTGCTATAAATCCTGCTTCAAGTTTAAAGCTACGCTGCTTTATTTGAAGAATTTCAGGGTCATTTGTCAACTGGAAAATACGTCCATCTTTTGATTCCTTTATGAGTTCTAATGTACCCCAGCAGGCATCTGCGAAAAATGCGATAAGTTCATCTTGACTTTTACATGGGAACTTGCGAGCAAGCTCTTTACCTGCCCAATAAAGGACGTCATCTTCATGTTTACCAAGTATAGAAGATAGAATATGATCACGAATGATCTCATAGCCAAATGATGAGATTGTAGGAGATGGAGTGTTTAACATTGTTATCCTTCTTTCTTAGAATTTTCTTAAAATTTAACGGTAATAAAGTAATGATAGATTTTTCGAGAAAAAACGACGCATCATGTACTAGATTAGTTCTTTAATAAGCTCTATGAAAAACTCCGAGTTGCCTTGACGCTCGTAGCTCTTGAGAGTACAATAAACATGTCATAATATTGTACCATGATGAAATACACAGTCAATGAAGTATCATTTACAAAATGATGACTTCTTTTGTTGTGCTATTTTAAGTACTAAGGGGGGTAACAGTCTTGTCGAAAGATCGAGAGTTTTTATGGCGTCGCTTACATTCTCTACTTGGGATCATTCCAGTAGGTCTGTTTTTAACGATGCACCTGTTCATTAACTTTACAGCAACAGGCGGGGCAGAAAGTTACAACGATGCTACCGCAGTAATGGAAAAGATTCCATTCCTTATCCTAGTTGAATGGATTGTCATCTATATTCCATTAATGTTCCACGCATTCTATGGTGTCTACATTGCATTCACTGCTACACCAAACACAGGACGTTTCAGCACGTACCGTAACTGGATGTTCTCTTTACAACGTTTTACTGGTGTATTCTTAGTGATATTTATTGCATGGCATATTTTCCAAACTCGTATTCAAAAAGCACTTGGCACACACGTTGATTACGACATGATGGCGAATATTGTTGCTAATCCATTCATGCTTGGATTCTACATTGTTGGTATTTTATCAGCAACTTTCCACTTATCTAACGGTTTATGGGCATTCCTAGTAAGCTGGGGTATTACACAATCTCCTCAGTCTCAAAAGATCGCTACTTACGTAACAAACATTCTTTTCGTAATTCTAAGTGTAGTTGGTGTGGCTGCTATTTTAGCTTTCGTATAATTCAATAGAAGCTACGATAGAGCACATGCAATCATTGCAATTTTTTAAGAGGAGTGAGAAATAATCATGGCGAAAAGCAAAATAATTGTTGTCGGCGGTGGTCTTGCCGGTCTGATGGCAACGATTAAAGCAGCTGAAGTTGGTACTGAAGTTGATTTATTCTCATTAGTTCCTGTAAAACGCTCACACTCTGTTTGTGCGCAAGGCGGAATTAATGGTGCGGTAAATACTAAAGGTGAAGGGGATTCTCCATGGATCCACTTTGATGATACAGTTTATGGTGGGGACTTCCTAGCGAACCAACCACCAGTTAAAGGTA
Source organism: Lysinibacillus sp. AR18-8 (assembly GCF_001705465.1). Taxonomy (NCBI): domain Bacteria; kingdom Bacillati; phylum Bacillota; class Bacilli; order Caryophanales; family Bacillaceae; genus Lysinibacillus; species Lysinibacillus sp. AR18-8. The sequence continues at coordinate 16,057 of NZ_MDGU01000014.1, read as the reverse complement.
TGTGTGATGCAGCACCTGGCATTATCCACTTAATGGACCGTATGGGTGTTATGTTCAACCGTACACCAGAAGGACTTTTAGATTTCCGTCGTTTTGGTGGTACTTTAATGCACCGTACAGCTTTCTCTGGTGCAACAACAGGTCAACAATTACTATATGCGCTAGATGAGCAAGTTCGTTCTCATGAAGTAGCTGGTTTAGTAAATAAATATGAACACTGGGAATTCCTTGGTGTTATTATCGATGAAGACGGCGTTTGTCGTGGTATCGTAGCGCAAGATATGCGTACAGAAGAAATTAAATCATTCCGTGCAGACGCTGTTATTATGGCGACTGGTGGCCCTGGTATTATCTTCGGTAAAACAACAAACTCTGTTATTAACACAGGTTCTGCTGCTTCTATCGTTTATCAACAAGGTGCTTCATATGCGAATGGTGAATTCATTCAAATTCACCCAACAGCGATTCCTGGAGATGACAAAAACCGTCTAATGTCAGAATCAGCTCGTGGTGAAGGTGGTCGTATTTGGACTTATAAAGACGGTAAACCTTGGTACTTCCTAGAAGAGAAATACCCAGCTTATGGTAACTTAGTACCACGTGATATTGCAACACGTGAAATTTTCGACGTTTGTGTAAACCAAAAACTTGGTATCAATGGCGAAAACATGGTATACCTAGATCTTTCACATAAAGATCCACATGAATTGGACGTTAAACTTGGTGGTATCATCGAAATCTATGAAAAATTCGTAGGGGATGACCCACGTAAATTACCAATGAAAATTTTCCCAGCAGTTCACTATTCAATGGGTGGATTATGGGTTGACTACAATCAAATGACTGAAATTCCTGGTCTATTTGCAGCAGGTGAATGTGATTACTCTCAACATGGTGCAAACCGTCTTGGTGCAAACTCATTATTATCTGCTATCTACGGTGGTATGGTTGCAGGACCAAACGCAGTAGACTATGTAAAACACCTTAAAAAGCATGCTGAAGATCTTCCACAAGAGATTTACGATGCTCGTGTAAAAGAGGAACAAGCGAAATGGGATGCTATCATGAAAATGGAAGGCACAGAAAACGCTTACTTACTGCATAAAGAGCTTGGTGAAATGATGACTGCTACAATGACTGTAGTACGTTACAATGATCAGCTTGAAGATACATTGAAAAAACTTGATGAGCTTACTGAGCGTTGGAACAACATCAACATCAATGATACGCAAAAATGGAGCAATCAAGGCGCACACTTTACACGTCAGCTTAAAAATATGTTAGTGCTTGCAAAAGTAATGACAAAAGGTGCACTATTACGTAATGAATCTCGTGGTGCACACTATAAACCTGATTTCCCTAACCGTGATGATGAGAACTTCTTAAAAACAACAATGGCGAAGTTTGACCCAGCTACTGGTAATCCAATCATCACGTACCAAGAAGTCGACGTTTCATTAATCCCACCACGTAAACGCGACTACTCTGCGAAAGGAGACTAAAAGTTATGCAAATCGCAGCTAATACTGGAAGAATGGTCAAAGTGGAAATCTTACGTCAAGATACACAAGGCGGCAATAGCTACTGGCAAAAATTCCAAGTGCCTTACCGTCATGGTATGAACGTAATTTCAATTTTAATGGAAATTCAAAAAAATCCTGTTACTGAAGATGGTGTAAACACATCACCAGTATCATGGGATATGAACTGTTTAGAAGAAGTTTGTGGTGCATGTTCAATGGTGATCAATGGCCGTCCACGTCAATCATGTTCTACACTAGTAGACCAATTGACAGAGCCGATTAAATTGGAGCCAATGAAAACATTCCCTGTTATTCGTGACCTACAAGTTGACCGTGAACGTATGTTCAACGCGCTTAAAAAAGTTAAAGCATGGGTACCAATCGATGGTACGTATGATTTAGGTGAAGGTCCACGTATGCCAGAAGGTAAACGTCAATGGGCTTATGAACTATCTAAATGTATGACTTGTGGTGTATGTATGGAAGCATGTCCAAACGTGTCTGAAAAAGCTTCATTCATCGGACCAGCTCCATTATCACAAGTACGTCTTTTCAACACTCACCCAACTGGTGCTATGATTAAAGATGAACGTTTAAATGCGATTATGGGTGACGGTGGCCTTGCAAACTGTGGTAACTCTCAAAACTGTGTTGCTGCATGTCCAAAAGGGATTCCTTTAACAACATCCATCGCTTCATTAAACCGTGCAACTACAGTGCAAATGTTCCGTAACTTCTTCGGTTCTGACCACTACGTAGACTAATATACGGACAAGCTGAACTCCCTTACACGAAGTGTAAGGGAGTTTTTTATAGTTATAGAAATGAAATTTATCAAGTTGTTTATTTACATTTTTTCTATGATAATATAGCATTTTCTTTTATAATGAATATGTATTCATTTTGTTTGCCGTTGATTGATAAAAGACGGGCAATTACATGACAGGGGATGGTATATCATGAAGGCAAATTATATCGATAATTTTCAAGAGTGGGAAAAGGGTTTTTCATTTTTTAGCGAGGTACGAGTGCGATTTTCAGAAACAGACATGTATGGTCATATGAACAATACGATTAGCTTTACATATTTTGAGCAAGCAAGAATTGATTACTTCAGACATTTAGGAATTTTAATGCCCCCAGTTGGAGAAGAGAATGTGAAATCTATACCTATTGTAGCCGATTTACAATGCGATTATGTAAAGCAGGTTTTCTTTGATGACGTACTACGAATCTATACAAAAATCGCGCAAGTTGGGAATTCGTCGATGGACATTCACTATCTAGCAAAAAATCAAAAGGACGAAATCTGTTTCACTGGTCGTGGAACAATTGTACAAATGGATCCTCGTACAGGTAAAAGTGTGCCGATTTCAGAGGAAGAAAAAACGAAATTCATTCAGTTGGCCATTCTGCCTCACTAGTTCAATATATAAGTATATGTAAATTTATTGAAATAGTAGGTTTTGCTTTTTACGTAAAATTTATGAATGTAACAATGTAATTTTCGAAATTTTTAAGGAAACATGGAATAATCATGCAAATAGCCGTCACCGCTTCCTGCCCCTTAACATAAGTTACAATACGTGCGGGGGAGGAGGGTGTAACTGAATGAATGGCTCTCATCATCGTTCTCTTTTAACAAACCGAGAACGTGAAATATTTGCGCTTTTATTAGCTGAAAAAACAACGAGAGATATTGCAGAGCAGCTTGGTATTAGTGAAAAAACAGTGCGAAATCACATTTCCAATACAATTCAAAAGCTAGGTGTAACGAATCGATCTCAGGCGTTAATTGAGCTGTTACGCTTGGAAGAATTTAAATTAGACTAATGGACACTTGCTATTTCGTGAAAAAAACGACAAAATAGAACTATTCAACGTATTTTTAGGAGTGAAATAGTTATATGTCGGATGAAGTAACAAAGCACTCACCTGAAACCGTTGCAACGGTTGAAAAGGAATTACGCTATATAGCGGCCATCGTGAAGCAAAAGGGAAGAGAAATTGTTTCCGATTATGCGATTACGCCGCCACAATTTGTTGCATTACAGTGGTTAGAAGAGCTTGGTGATATTACAATTGGCGAATTATCAAACCGTTTATATTTAGCTTTTAGCACGACAACAGATTTAGTGGACCGAATGGAGAAAAATGAATTAGTCAAGCGTGTGCGTGATGAAAATGATCGCCGTGTCGTTGTCGTTCATCTTCTCGAAAAGGGCGAACGTATCATTCAAGAAGTAATTGAAAAAAGACAGCAATATTTGCAAGAGATGCTTGTTGGTTTTAATGAACAAGAAGTCGCGCAATTATCAAGCTATTTAGAAAAACTACATGTACACATGAAACAGGATTGAGGCGGAAAGTATGAATGCCCCGATAGGCGTTATTGACTCAGGAGTAGGCGGTTTAACCGTAGCAAAAGAAATCATGAAGCGATTGCCAAACGAAACGATTTATTATATTGGCGATACAGCAAGGTGTCCGTATGGTCCAAGAAGTCGTCAGGAAGTACGGAATTTTACTTGGCAAATGGCAAAAGCACTCGAAAAAATGAATGTTAAGATGCTCGTTATAGCTTGTAATACAGCGACTGCAGTAGCACTCGAAAGTTTACAAAGAAATATGCCTTTTCCAGTACTAGGTGTTATCAATGCTGGCGCACGTGCAGCTGTAAAAAAAACGAAGCGACATGAAGTCGTTGTGCTTGCAACAGAAGGAACAATTAAAAGTGGGGCGTATGAAGAAGCCTTATTGTCACTCAATACGTCAACACATATTATTCCACTAGCTTGTCCCACATTCGTACCACTTGTAGAAAGTGGCGAATATAAAGGTGACTTTGCAAATAATTTAATAGCAGAAGGCTTAAAGCCGTTGAAAAATCGACAATTTGATACGGTTATTTTAGGGTGTACACATTATCCTATTTTACAAAAACAAATTGAAGCTGTTGTCGGAGAAGATGTGAATGTTTTATCTTCTGCGGAGGAAACAGCAAAGGATGTACAGGAAATGTTAGCGTATAATGGCACTTTAGCAAATGCAAATGCGGTGCCTGCTCATAGATTTTTTGCAACTGGTTCTGTCCCAATTTTCCGTTCGATTGCTGAGAATTGGTTAGAGCAAGGTACTCTCGACATAAAACGTATCACATTAAAATAAAAAATCAGCTTAGCAACAGGCTAGGCTGATTTTTGCCGTTTTCAGCATTGTACATAAGCCACCGAGTACTTTTTTGATGGCACAAATTATGATAAGATGAGGGCGCGAAAGTTTTTAGGAGGAACGATATATATGACAAGATATGATGGTAGAAATGCAGATGGGCTACGACCTGTGAAAATAGATAGTGAGTATCTATTACACCCTGAAGGCTCCGTATTAATTCAAGTAGGCAATACAAAAGTAATTTGCACCGCAACGATTGAAGACAAGGTACCTGGTTTTCTACGTGGGCAAGGGAAAGGGTGGATTACAGCCGAGTATTCCATGTTGCCTCGTGCAACCGCTCAACGGACACCACGTGAATCCTCTCGTGGGAAAGTCAATGGTCGTACAATGGAGATTCAGCGCTTGATTGGGCGTGCATTGCGTGCTGTAGTCGATTTAGAAGCGCTAGGCGAACGTACTGTATGGATTGACTGTGATGTCATTCAAGCGGATGGCGGTACTCGTACAGCATCCATTACGGGAGCATTTGTTGCCATGACACAGGCCATTGCTAAATTTGCTGAAGAAAAGCCATTTGAAAAATTCCCAGTAATAGACTTTTTAGCAGCTACAAGTGTTGGGATCGTTGAAGAACAAGGCGCTATTCTTGATTTAAATTATGTAGAAGATGTGGCTGCAGCTGTTGATATGAACATTGTGATGACAGGCGCAGGACGATTTGTTGAATTACAAGGTACTGGTGAGGAAGCTACTTTTTCTCGTGAAGAACTAAATGAATTGTTAGCATTAGGTGAAAAAGGCATACAACAATTAGTTGAGCTTCAAAAAATAACGCTTGGTGAACTGGCACACAAAGTTGGAGGGAATCAATAATATGAAACAAGTAGTCATCGCCACAAAAAATAAAGGAAAAGCAAAAGATTTTGAAGCATTATTTGGACCACTTGGTTATGAAGTCGTAACAATGTTTGAAGTGGCACCAGATATGGAAATAGAAGAAACAGGAACAACATTCGAAGAAAATGCCATCTTAAAAGCAGAAGCATTGGCGAAGGAGCTTAATACCATTGTTATTGCAGATGACAGTGGTTTAGCAGTAGATGCATTAAATGGTGAGCCAGGTGTGTACTCCGCTCGCTATGCAAGTGACCATGACGATGAAGCAAACATGATTAAACTGTTAGAAAATTTACAAGGTGTCGAAGATGACAAACGTACAGCACGTTTTTGCTGCTGTATTGCAATTGCAGGACCTGATTTCGCAACAACAACGGTATTTGGTACATGTGAAGGCGTCATTGCCCATGAAAAGCGTGGAACGAATGGCTTTGGCTATGATCCAATCTTTTTTGTGCCAAGCTTAAATCGAATGATGGCTGAGCTTTCACCAGAGGAAAAGGGTTCTATTTCTCACCGAGGCAATGCAATTCGCAAGTTAAAGGAGCAATTACCGAATCTTATCAAATAAGAGGTGATATCCATGAAAATGCTTGTTATGAGCGATACACATGGTGACAGCCATGTCATCGAAAAGGTTAAAGGTTTTTATCCTGAAATAGATATTGTGGTTCATTGTGGAGATAGTGAACTTCCCTATTCACATGAGGCATTAGAAGGATTGAAAAAAGTACGTGGAAACTGTGATCGTGAGAAAGCTTTCCCTGAAGAAGAAATGTTCACGGTCCATGATGTAAAGATTTTTGTGACACACGGTCATTTATTCAATGTGAAAAATTCCATCTTATCATTATCCTATCGTGCTAAAGAAGTAGGTGCACAGATTGTTTGCTTTGGTCATTCACATATTCTTGGTGCCGAAATGATGGATGATATCCTATTTTTAAATCCAGGCAGCTTATTAAAACCACGTGGTCGTAAAGAGAAAAGCTTTGCTGTTGTGGAAATCAATGCGACATCTTTTAAAGTTGATTGCATGACAGATGATAATCAATGTATGGCTACATATACATTTGATCGACAATAATAGAGAAAATCCGCATAACTAGTAAAGTATGCGGATTTTTATTTGGACTACTGATAATGGTAAAATTGCCTATGAATGATTCATGCTGAAATAGCAAAAATAAATCGTAAAGGCAATAAAGGAGAAAACATGAAAAAAACAATTGGCTGGCATTTTGATAATAGTTACGTTCAACTACAAAGTATTTTTTATTCCGACATATCGTTAAATCCTGTTCGTTCACCAAAATTGATCTTATTAAATGAATCAGTTGCAGCCTCACTTGGGTTAGACATTCAGGCTTTAAAGAGTGAGGAAGCATTAGCCGTTTTAGCTGGTAATACAATCCCAGAAGGTGGCGAACCGATTGCACAGGCTTACGCAGGGCATCAATTTGGTCATTTTAATATGCTAGGTGATGGTAGAGCTCTATTATATGGGGAGCAAATCACACCTCAAAAGGAACGGTATGATATTGCTCTAAAAGGATCAGGTAGAACACCTTATTCTCGGGGTGGAGATGGGCGAGCAGCATTAGGTCCAATGCTAAGGGAGTATATTATTAGTGAAGCGATGTTTGCACTAGGGATCCCAACTTCACGTAGTCTAGCAGTAGTCACTACAGGTGAAATGATTATTCGAGAAACAGAACTACCAGGCGCTATTGTCACAAGAGTTGCAAGTAGTCATTTGCGGGTAGGGACATTTCAATATGCTGCGCAATGGGGGACAGATGAGGAGCTACAGCTTTTAGCTGATTATGCAATAGAACGACATTACGCAGCTAATATTGGCAATCAAAATCGTTATCTTTATTTGTTAAATGAAGTCATAAAGAAACAAGCCTCCCTTATAGCAAAGTGGCAGTTAGTGGGCTTTATCCATGGCGTCATGAACACCGATAATATGACCATTAGCGGTGAAACCATTGATTATGGTCCTTGTGCATTCATGGACATCTATGATCCTGCGACTGTGTTTAGCTCGATTGATCACCAAGGACGCTATGCTTATGGAAATCAGCCCAATATCGGTGGCTGGAATTTAACGCGCTTAGCAGAGTCCTTACTACCTTTAATTGATGATGATCAAGAAAAAGCCATTCAACTGGCACAAGAAACGCTACAACAGTATCCAAAATTATATGTAGAAAATTGGTTGGAAGGTATGCGTGCAAAGCTAGGCATTTTTAATGAGGAGCAAGAAGACATCAAGCTTGTTGAAGAGCTTCTTCAGCTTCTTCAGCAATATCAAGCAGATTATACGAATACATTTATCGCCTTAACGTTTGAGCAATTGGAGGATTCCCCATTATTTAATGCATCAGCTTTTAAGGACTGGTATCACAAATGGCAAGCTCGATTAGCAAGACAGCAGCAAAACAAAGATATGTCACAACAATTAATGCGCCAACATAATCCAGCTGTTATTCCGCGTAACCACAGGGTAGAAGAAGCTTTGGAAGCGGCTGTAGAACAAGGCGATTATAGTGTGATGAACAACTTACTAAAAGTCCTAGCCCAGCCTTATGCTCATACGAAAGACCAACAAGAATACGCTTCATTACCTGAACCGACTAATCAACCATATCGTACGTTTTGTGGCACATAACTAAAAACGAGAGCTATTTATTCTCTCGTTTTTTATTTGTAAAGGCACTCTACCGTATTCAAACGCATATTCTATGTATGAATAAAAATAAAGGAGAATAGGGTTGGTGCATAAGTATTCAAAGGGTTGGTTTGTCAAAGTTTTACGTGCTCATGGAATTATGGTTCATCCTCAATTTAAAAGTCATTTAGGCTTATATAAAGAATCTGAATTACGAAACTTATATTATCGTTATGTCGAAATAGAGTCTGCTGACCAAAATCAATAGATCGTTTGTTTGAAGAACTCCTTTCTAGGAAAAACTAGTGATTAGAAAGGAGTTTTACGATGTGGATGATGACTCAAACATGGCAAGATGTTCTATTTTTACATTGGCCGATAGCCCCTCAAGAACTCGAAAAACATGTACCTAAAGAACTGAAGCTCGATCTCTTTGAACAAAATGCCTGGCTTAGTGCTGTCCTTTTTAAAGTTTATCGACATCGGCTACGCTTTTTACCACCTCTTCCTGGGATGAATACCTATTTACAATTGAATGTCCGAACATATGTGGAGTATAACGGCATGAAAGGCATTTATTTTTTTCATTTAGATGTGACGAATAATTTCTTATCAAAAATTACGGCAATAGGTAGCTTGCCATATCGCCATTCCAACATCCTAGTAAAACAAAGAGGGAATCACTATTCATATACAAGCCATTACAAAGCATGTGACGAAAGATTGAGGGTTATTTATACTATAGGAGACAAGACCAATACTAATTTTGACCGATGGATTGTAGAGCGCTACCATTCATGGGCGAAATGGAAGGATACACTTTTTCGCATTGATATTCACCACTCCCCGTGGGAATTAAAAAGAGCCAACGTAACGATTGAAAGCAATACATTAGCCTCTTTTATGAAGGGGAAACTTCAGGGCATGCAGCCTCGTGCTCATTATGCTAAAAACAAAACGGCGAGAGTTTTTCCTCCAGTAGTTGAGCATAAAATAATCATAAATCCATCAAGATTTTTGCATTAAAAGAGGTAGCAAAATTGCATAACGATGGCGCTGGCAATCATATCCGACATCGCAAGTGCCTCTGCTTCAATTTCATCAAATACCTCTACATCTGCCTGATAATCTTTTTGTATCATCGTGACAGCTTCATTTTTCGTTAAAGCTAAATGCGTATAAAACATTTTTTGTACGGCCTCTCTAGTTAGGTATGGATTGATTGTATGCAAAAAGAAAGCAATATCATCTGCATTACGATACCATTCCCTCTCTTTAGCTTCCGCTGTGGTAGCGTCACCTTTCGCAGCAGCTGTCACTAATTGAGCCGCAATTACCAGATGCTCTTTAATTAAAGCTGCATAACGATCCGCCACGGAGTCACCATAAAAGGGGCGTAAACAATTCCCTAAATCGGTTGCATTGCGTAGCAAACGCTGCTGCACAAAGGGTAAATCAGGCAAATTAAACACAATGCTTATAATAGTCATCCGTGTCCAATTCACATGCTCCATCCAAAGTAAGCGGTTCATAGCCATAAAGTCTGCTTCGCCTTTACTAATACAGCGTCGGTAATCATTTGACTGTAAAAAGTGACGAATCGGAGCCGTATACTGCGTATAGGGAGCATGATACAGCTGGCTTAATGAAAAACCATTTGAATAGGGGTACAAGGCTTCACTCCTTCTTGTTCTTTCTCCTACAGTAGCATACTCTAAGGAATCTCGGAGTATGAAGAACAAGAAAGAAAAGAAGAGACAACAAAATTACGCTTCATACATCATTTTCTTCGTCATGCCACCATCAACTGTAAGATTAATACCTGTCACAAAGTTATTGATCGGGTTTGTTAAATAGAGACAAGCCTGTGCAATATCTTCAGGCAGACCAACCCTTCCTGACAAATGCTGCGCATGATCGATTGGCCGTAGTGCCTCGTAATCACCTGTTTCAATCCACCCAGGTGAAATACAATTCACTGTAATTTGATCTGGCCCTAAAGATCGCGCTAAAGCATGTGTTAACGCTATGATACCACCCTTTGTAGCCGCATAAGCTTCTGTATGAGGCTCTGACATTTCAGCTCGCGTTGAGGCCAGCGAAACAATGGAACCACCCTTTGCATTATGCCGCATCACTTTTGCAGCCTCCCTGGCACAGAAAAAGGTAGCCGTTAAATTCGTCTGCAACAAATCCTGCCACTCATCAAACGTCACCTCATAGGGAGATTGATGCTGAAACTTCCCAGCATTATTAATTAATATATGAATGGTCCCATATTGCTCAACAGCTCGCTGCATTAAATGGATGATATCCTGTTCCTTTGTCACATCCGTTGGCACAAATAATGCAGAGTAGCCTTGAGCAAGCATATCCTGTTCTAACTGTTGACCTAAGCCTGCCTTCAAATCAGCAATCACCACTTTTGCACCTTGTTGTGCATATGCAAGCGTAATACCCTTACCAATCCCTTGTGCACCACCTGTGACCATAACGACTAAATCTTTAAACATCCACAAACCTCCTACTTTTTTATCGCCAATAGTGTAGCAAATATTTTGCTATCCGTCCTGTTAAGAGGGGGAAGAAATGGTATAATGGATGCTGTAGCAACATATGATAAAAAATATGAGGCAAACCTTGCCTGCATAGTAAAATTAATGTTGACATTATGCTATAAAGTACATATAATAAATATTGTCCTTCCTATGGAATACATAAGAAACGACATCATGTCTCAGTAGCTCAGCTGGATAGAGCAACGGCCTTCTAAGCCGTCGGTCGGGGGTTCGAATCCCTCCTGGGACGTCAATAAAAGCCTTACAGCCACAACGGTTGTAAGGCTTTTTGTTTTTATGCAAGAATGTATAATTCTTTGTTTGGTGCCCAAGAGGTGCCCAATCAATCTTTATCATCAAAAAGTTTATCAAAGTGGGAACTGGCTCGCTGATCCGTTTCTTGTAAAAGATGTCCATAAGTATTCATGATAGTTGTGATATAAGATTGACCTAATCTAGATTGAATGACTTTTGGATGTTCACCAGCATGGATTAAGAGGGTAGCAGAAGTGTGTCTTAAATCGTGAAAACGGATTCTAAATAAATCGGGATTCTTTTTCATAAAACGATCCCACCACTGACTTATTGAATCTGGTCGATATGGTTTACCAAACTCATTTGAAAAAAGAAAAGTATGCCCTTCCCATACTCGTTCATCGCCAGCCTCTTCTAGTTGATATTTTTTCACTGCAGCAAGCGTTACTAAATCATTCATAATATTTGAAGGAATAGTAACTACTCGTTTTCTTTTACCTTTTGTTTCTTTTACGATAATTCCATCCCCAGTTAAATTAACTAAAGCTTGTTCTATTAATAAGGTATTGTTTTCGACGTTTAAATGTTTTTCTTCAATGGCAACTAGTTCACCTTGTCGAGCAGCACTTACCACGGCTAGTTCAACTAACAACCGTTTTTCAGCAGTCTCTCTATTATTTAATCGCTCAAACAATAATTTAACTTGTTCCTCGCTGTAGGCCTTACCTTCTTCATATTTGAGTTTTGGTAGCTTTATATTTTTACAAGGACTCTCCTCGATTAAATTCCACTCAACTGCTACATTCATAATACTAGCGAACGCCTTGTAAATATTATGAATAGTGGAAGGGGCTAACTCGCTTTCTTTGCCGTCTAATCTTCGTTTTTTCTTCTGTAAATCACCTACAAAAAACACTACATCTACTTTAATTTGATATCACCAAAAATAGTAAGAATGCGTTTCTCTAAATACGTACAGTTATCATGAAATGATCGTGCACTATAATGTTGTTTAGCATAATTATCTTTCCATCGTGGAAAAAGGTGATTTAATGTAATAGATTCAATATCACTAAAATAAAAATCCTTATTTTGCTTCATTTTTTCTTCAAACAATATTAATAGCAGCATCGCTGTTTTACCGATTGCTGAAGGTGCTGAAATATTTGTTTACAGATGCACAGATAAAGTCATTTTTGAAAGGGCTCAGGACACAATCGAGTTAGATATAAATAAAGTTACCGATATTCTAATAGAAACAGATGTTGAGATTCAAAAAAGTTGGGTAAGTAGTGCTAGAGGAGCTATAGCAGGGGATAATCTTTTTGGTTCCTTAGGTGCTATAATTGGTGGGCGAGCAAAAGAAAAAACGAGCACTGTTATAGAAAAGTATTTAATTTTTGCTTATGAAAAGAATGATGAGCAAAAATATATATCTTTGGAAGTCACTAATGAACCTAATGCAAACTTATTTAATTCAAATTATTACAATCTCTCCAATAACGAAAGAAGATTTACGAGTCTTTAGAGTGCCAAAATTGGTGCTCTTTTTTGTATTGAAAATGAGCTTTTAATAGTATAGAAAAGAATTGTAAATGTGGCTACAGAACAAGAAAAACCAAGACAGCTACAAGCCATCTTGGTCTGTTTTCATCTCATTTAATATTTGTTTGCGTTCTAAAATCAATTCCATAAACTCGTCTAAGTCTTCCTCTAAAGCGTGGTTTTTAATAAAGCTACGTGCTCTTGATCGCGCGCTAATATATTTTGAACGCTCTTTGTTCTTCTCCTGCCAACGTTTATTAGCTTCGGTTTGTGAATTTTTATCCATTTTTAATCCTTCCTTTTCTTGAAATACATTACGATGTTGAATATTACTAAAATTAGACATAGTGAGTAAGTCACAATCATGAAGTAATCAAAAAACTTTGGTTCACTCCAGTCAACCATGTCAGTTAAGATATACAAGGCTAATGCTAAAGCAGCTACATATCCGATATTTTTCATAATACAATGGATGTGATAAGATTATAGGGAAGGAGGCGCAAACCTCCTTCACAGCTTACTTGCGACGTTTTCCTTTGGTAGAGGGGCGTCGCTTTTTATTTTGCTTACCTGTTCGCATGTCTTGAATATTTTTGCTGAGCCTGTCAGCAAATTAATTACTGTAGCGACTGCGACTAGATAAGCTAAAACCTTATCATAATCCACTTTGTTCACCTCCTTTCTATACTTTAATTATACTAGTACTAGTATATGAATTCAATAAATAATTCATTTATTTTCCTTAAAATAAATATATTCCCTTGAAAAATAAGAACATTTGTTCTATATTTAAAACAAGAACAAATGTTCTTAGTGAAGTTAGCTTTCTATAAAATATAAAGGGGATGATTTCTTTGGCATTTACAGTCAAAACAGAAGCAGAAAAAATCTTTACTAACCTTATGGGAGATGGTGCATTACGTTTGGCAGCAGATTCAGGATCAAAAACTAACTTCCATGATATTTTTGGTACATTAAAGAAATCAGCAGGAGTTACACGTCAACGTGCTGGAAGTCAATTGCTATTCTTGACATCACTTTACTCTAATGCATCTTCTGCCACAGTTCGTGGTCAAATCTTGACTCGTATTCACCGGATTTTAATCAACTACAAATCATTTATTAATCCAGCTAACCCAAACAATATTGGTCCAGAAAACCCAATTTTAGCTTTAGGAGCTTATGCAGCATTAGCTCTAGCAAAAGAAGCTAATATGGCTTCATATACACAAGCTAGTTCATCTAACCCAGTAACTCAAAATGAACTTCGTACACTACTTACTAGTTATGTTAGCAACTTCTACAATCGTATTAAGGCTGAAGCTGGTTACAAAAACGTAAACTTATCAAATGGTAATGGCGTAACAGTTAGTGTTGGTTCATTAGGGGGTGCAAAACATGCTACTACAGCACTTAATGGTACGGTTCTTGGTTTAGGGGCAGTTCACTTTATCAATACTGCTATTAATGGTGCTGGTAATGCAATCTATTCGGACTTAAGCGCTTGGTTCACGCAAATGTGTACACGTCTACGTCAATCATATGGTAATTCTCGTGTATACAACGGTTTAACTGAACTTTGCGTAAACATTGGCGCAGGTCGTGCCGGTGATAACGGTGGTAATATTGACCAAATGCGTGGATACTTCCCTTCTTCTGGTTACAATGCATTTGTTATCTGGGGGCTTAACCTAGCAGCTCGTGCTTACCGAATTGCTGAACTAGGTTTAACTACAAAAGTTCCTCAATTCAAAAATGCAGTAGCTTTAAGTTCTCACGTTTGTCAACAGACAGCAGCTGAGATCATGAACTACTACAACACTCAAATTTTAAACGAAGGTCGTTCGTTCGAAATTGGTCTTCCTAACTTTATGCAAGGTAGTCCAAACGCAGCTCCTGGAGGTTCAAAAGAACCGGGTAGTTCATCTGCTCCAACGTCTGGTTATGCTTTAGCGGGTTATCAACACTTCACTTCTAAGAGTATTCCTGAAGCAAAATATATTGCTAACTCTAATTTACAGTACAATATTCTCGTAGAACAAAACGGTGACCCAGCTTCAGTAACAGCTTACCTTTACACAACAGCTTGGTATGGTGGTCACACATTGATGACTTCTGGTAATTTGACTTCTGCAATTGCTAACCATGCAGGTTCAACAGCACTTCCATATAACATTGTTACAACTAATACTGGTGTGAAAGCAGAAGCTGGTGCATCACGTATCCTTCAAGGCTTAGCTGGAGCCATGAACAGTGGTATAACAACACTGAATTAATACAAAAAGAATCCCTAAGTTATAGAAGAAATAAATTAAAAAGCTTAAGCCCATTAGCTTAATTGGTAATGGGCTTATTCTATTAATTCCCTATTAATTTCAGTATATATTTTTGGTAATTACTTAATTAAAGAGTATCAATATAGTATTTAATCTAATACTACTAAAATATAGAAAGCAAAAAAGGAGAATGTTTGATGAAACAGGTATTTATAAAACCAGCTGAAGGTATTTATACAAGCCCTTATGGCATGAGAAGTGGTTCAATGCATTATGGAGTTGACATTGCAAATAGTAACTCCAATGTACCGGTGCACGCTTCTGCTGCGGGTGTGATTAACAAAGCCGTTGGTGGTTGTTCTAATAATGGTTTTATCGGTAATACATGTAATGGTGGTTATGGAAACTATGTAATAGTTCGACACAGTATTAATGGGAAAACATATGATACACTTTATGCTCATTTACAATCTATTAGTGTCTCTGTTGGTCAAACTGTAAATCAAGGTGATAAAATTGGTGTTATGGGGAACAGTGGGAGTTCAACTGGTCAACACGTGCACTTTGAAATATATGAAAAAGCACGAGTGTCTCAATCAGAGGCTGTAGACCCTATGCCTTATTTAAACGGGGACAAACCAACAGTTAACTACCATACTTATGATGGAACTTGGGCAACGATTACAATTACTCAGAAAGCAAATGTGTTTAAAAATGTTGGATATGAAATTATCGGTCAACTTGAAGCTGGTGGAAAATACAAAGTGTATGGTCAAAGAGAATATGCAGCTGATGGAACTCTATTCTATAATGTAGGGTCTGGTTATGTTCACCATGCTTATGGAACTATTGCTAACCACCATGCAACTGTTACATCTACTATTAATACCTATAGTTCTCCTAATGGAGCAATTAAACGTCAATTAGCACCAGGAACTTATAAAGTACATGCAGCTAAAGATGGTTGGTACAATTTAGGCACAGAATGGGTTAAAGCTGATCAAGTATTAGTAACTAAAAACTAGAATTAATTATACCTACGGGAACGCCTTGAGGATTCACTGGCTATGAATATATAGCCAGAATCTTTGAGGTGTTTTTTGTGATTGAATATAAGTCCTTATTTGAACCTGTCTCTTATACACATCT